>JBEKOS010000128.1:0-11880 GCA_049521535.1 Terriglobales bacterium
GTTGGAATTACGTATCTGCGCTGGGCCCGGCGCCGCGGCGATGTCCACGATTTCATCGCCAGTCGAAAGGATCGCAACTGTCGGCTTGGTGAATACATGCAAATCAGACTTGCCAACGCTGGCAGCAATCGCAATGGCCGCCTCTCCCAGCAGGTCTCCAGCATCCAGTAGTGTCTCACCGCAACGGGCCTCGGCTCCTCGCGGCACGACGTTTTCACCTGGCCTGACGGCTCGCTCGATGGAAACCGTGCCACCTCGCAGAGACGTATACTCCACCATCGCCACTGCGTCTGCGCCAGGCGGCAAAGACGCGCCGGTCATGATGGCATACGTCTGGCGCCTCTGGACGGTACCAGCGTCTGGTATTGGCACCCCGCCCGCCTTAATCTCGCCTTTGACCTCGAGTATGGCCGGACCTTCAGCCAAATCCAACGAGCGCACGGCATAGCCGTCGCGGGTGGCGCGGGGAAAGGGTGGAAAGTCACGATCGGCTGGAATGGCTTCCGCAAGCACGCGGCCGTGGGCATTCAGCAGGTTCGCAGTTTCCGTACCCTTCGGCCGAAGCGACGTCGCTTGAAACTCCACGACGCGACGAGCTTCTACGAAGCTGACAATGCTCATGCTATGTACTGGCTGCCCAGTGCTTGCTACTTCTTTTTCGTTTTCCCGTAACTGGTCTCCACCTTGCTGCCCAGACTTGCCAGTAGATCCTTGGCATTTTGCGCATTGGGTCCCGTAGGCGCTAGCTCGAGATATTTATTAAGATCCGTCGCGGCCTCGGGAGGCGCACTAACTGCCCCTGTCTTCTCATCAACCGTCGCTTTGTTTAACAGATTAACGGCCTTTTGATAGTACGCTTCGGCGTAGTCGGGTTTGGCTGCAATCGCTTTATCAAAAGCCTTGTTGGCTTCGTCCGGGTGGCCGGTATTGGTTAGGACGGCGGCCAGATTGAAGTAGTACTTGGCGGCGTTAGTCGGATCATTCTGCGCTGCCGTTTGGTATTCCTGTATGGCCTCTTGCGTCTTGCCTAGTTTGGCATAAGCCTCGCCAAGGTTGTTATGGTAATCCCCCGCGGTGGCGTTAATATCGATAGCCTTCTTCAGGGCAGTCGCCGCCTGCTGGAAGTCGTTGGCTTGCGCCGTCTTGTCGGCAGCGTGCAGGCCCGCGGCCAGGTAGGAATTCCCCAGATTCGCCCAAAGCAGGTCGCGGGTAGGATCAGTCTGAGTGGCTTCGGTCATGATGTGAATCGCCTCGTCATAATTGCCGGCCTTGTTTGCCGCCTGCGCGTCCATTATCGCTTTGTTTAATCCCTTGATTTTTTGGTTTTCTTTAATGGCAGCATCCCGTTTGGCCTGTTCATCCGCTCCCAGCTTCTTCTGAGCCTCCGACTGCGCCTTTGACAGGTCAAAACTGAATTCATCCCTGGATTCATCACTGCTTATGGTAACCGTGGCTGTATACAGTGGCTGGCCATCCTTGGTGAGATCGACTCGGTAGTCGCCATAAGGGACGCCGAGGGTAATGTACTTACCATCGGCTCCGGTCTTCATCGATATCTTCCTGCCTATTCCAAGATTGACAAAATCGAGCACCACCCCGGCCATAGGCTTCCCGTCCGTGCCAAGGACCTGGCCCTTGACGGCAGCAGTGCCAGTTTGGGACCACGCCAGGGTCACCCCCAGCAACATCACCGCAGCAAGAATTATCGTCATCAATTTTTTATTCATCTTGTATATCTCCTATGATTGCAGTCTCAAATTTGAAGGATGTAAATCTAAACCGCAGCGGACTCCAAGTTCGGCTAAGAGTCCAATCAGCAACTTGCTGGCTGCTCCGGGTACTGAATCGGATCTGTGGCCCTGGCGGCGGAAAACGCCCGCCGGCGCAGCACGCAACTTTCGCACACACCGCAAGCCTTATCTTCGCGGCTATAACACGACCACGTTAAATCGAATGGAGCGCCCAATTCAAGACCTAATCGAACAATCTCCTGTTTCGTCATCCCGATCAGGGGCGTGACGATCTCTATTGCGCCTTCCCTGGTACCGGTGCGCACCACATCGTTGAATGCGCGATAAAAAGCCGGACGACAGTCGGGATAGCCGGAACTGTCCTGCTCGACCGCACCAATAAAGACCTTCTTCGCCCCCAGAACTTCCGCCCAACTCACTGCGGCGGCCAGAAAGTGGGCGTTGCGAAACGGCACATAAGTGACGGGGATCACTTGCCCGATAACCTCACCAGCATCTGGCACCGTAATCGCTTCATCGGTAAGCGCCGAGCCACCTATGGCGCGAAAGATGGGATTGCGAACGATCATTCGGTCATGAATCCCCAGTCGCTCGCAGATCCGTTCAAACGCATACCGTTCCCGTTGCTCCGTGCGCTGGCCGTAATCCACATGCAACCCGGCAACGTCATAATCGCGGACGCCAAGAGCAGCACACACGCAAGAATCCATGCCGCCGCTTAGCAACACTACCCCCCGGGCGCGAGCATCATTGTGATTCATCACAAATCGTTCGGTAATGGCCGCTTCTCCAGACAATACAATTGCCCTACGGCGCAAATCGCTACTTCGTCGCCGGCGAAAGAACCAATGGAATGCGCTGCGCTATACTGTCCGAGAAGCACAATAAAATCAGTGATTGAAGAAGCCATTGCGCCGGCACGCAGCCGTTGGAAACGGTATCATGCGATGCGCAATAATTGATCGGGCCACGGACCGCATGAAGCTTGCTTCTTTACGCTTTACGCTGACTTTGAGAGGTGTGGTTTGAAAATTCTTGTTTGCATGAAGCAGGTGCCCCAAAAGGATGCACCGCTCAAACTAAACGAGTCCGCCTCATGGATCCGCGAGGATGTCTCCTACGAGGTTAACGAACCTGACGCCTACGCGCTAGAAGAAGCGCTGCGTCAAAAGGAAAAGCACGGCGGTGAGGTGGTTGCAATCACCGCCGGCCCCGCCCGCGCCCAGCAGGTGTTGCGCGAGGCGCTCGCCAAAGGAGCCGACCGCGCGATTCACCTGGATGACGCTGCATTCGTGGGTCTAGACGCCCTGAATGTTGCGCGCGCCATTGCAGCCGCAGTGAAGGATGAAGCGTTTGACCTGATATTCACCGGCTTGCAATCCGACGATTACGGATACGCGCAAACCGGAGTGATTCTGGCGGAATTGCTCGGCTGGCCTCATGCGACCATCATTATGCAAATAGAAAAGCAGGAGGGCGGCATCCGCGTAAAACGCGAACTGGAAGCCGGATTCTTTCAATTTGTGGACATGCCCCTGCCGGCAGTGCTCACCATCCAATCCGGCATCAACAAACTGCGCTATGCCACGCTGATCGGCATTAAACAGGCCAAGAACAAGCCCTTGCGCAAGGTCACGCTGGCGGAGGTGCAGGGCGTGATCGGTTCGAACCTGCAACAAGTCCAGCGCCTCTACATTCCTCTAAAAACGAAGAAGACCGAGGTGCTCGAAGGCCCGCCTGCGGAAGTCGCAAAGAAGTTGGCGGAGAAGCTGCGCAATGAGGCACGCGTAATGTGACGCGTCCCGGCGATTCGAAGTACGGAGAACATATGGCAGATTTAAACGCTGAACAGAAATCCATCGACGCTGCTCTTCGCGATCAGGAAAATGGCGAAGTGCTTCAAGTGCAGGGCGGCGCGCTCATGCTGATGGCCGTCATCACCTGTGTGTGGATATTTGTAGGTTGGCGCGATGGATCCTGGACCTGGTTCTGGTGGACTGGGGGTTTAGTTCTGATCGGAATGGCACTGGCCGGAACTGGCACCTGGTTGCGCCTTCGAGGAGCTGAGGACTTTGCGGAGCAGAGCGGTACCATGCGCGCCCACATCGCCAGGAATCGAAAAACCGGCGAACAACCAATCTAGCGTGGCGTTGCACAAGTACATCATGGTTTTAGAAAGGGGAATCAACGGCGGATTTAAGACGGATCTAAGAGCATTCATATTTTGTTCCTGCTTCCCGCGCTCGTCTGTGCAAATCCGCGGTTGAATGATTATGGCTGAAAGCGTTCTTGTAGTAGTAGAACAGCGCGACGGAAAGCTGAATCGCGTTTCGCTGGAAACCCTAACGGCAGCACAGGCAATCTGCGCTCAAACAGGATGGACTCTGGAGGCGGCCGTGTTGGGGGCCGCCATAAGCCCTGTTGCCCAGGAGATTGCGGGGGTCCGACTCGAAAAGGTTTATGTACTCGACTCGCCGGAGCTCGCAACCTACACTCCAGATGCTTTTGCCTATGTACTGAAAGAGTTCATCAGGGCTCGCCAGCCGCGGCTTGTACTTATGCCGCATACTTATCAGGTACGTGACTTCGCTCCCAAGCTTGCTACGCAACTGGGCCGCAGTCTGGTGTGCGACGGCATCGGATTCAACTACGAAAATGGTCAATTGTTACTCGTCCGTCAGATGTTTCAGGGTAAATTCGCCGCTGATGTGGCGTTTGCGGGTGATTCTCCGTATCTTGCCACTTTCCAGGCGGGCGCCTTTCGTGGGGATCAGGTACAACAGGGTAGTTCGGCTGCTCCCGTCGAACTGGTGCCAGTCGCTATCCCGACCGGTATCGTTCGCACCAGGCCGCACGAGATCTTTAAGGAGGCAAAGCAGGCGGTGGACCTGACCCAGGCGAGCATTATTGTCTCGGTCGGCCGTGGCATCAAGGAGCAGAAGAACATTGAACTGGCGCGTCAACTTGCCGAAGTGCTGGGAGGCGAGCTCGCCGCTTCGCGCCCGATTTGCGATTCGGGATGGCTGCCGATGGACCGGCAAGTTGGCTCTTCCGGTCAAACGGTGGCTCCCAAGCTCTATCTAGCGCTCGGAATCAGCGGCGCCATTCAGCACACTGTAGGGATGAAGGGCTCGAAAGTTGTCGTAGCGGTCAACAAAGACTCGGAAGCGCCAATCTTTGAGATCGCAGATTACGCCGTTGTGGGCAATTTGTTTGACATTGTCCCGCCGCTTATCGAAGAAATCAAAAAGATTAGAGCTGGCGCTTAAGAAAGCGACGATTCGGATGGAGTAAATGTGCGGCGATTTGATTCCGCGGGCTTGATCCTGACCGGTCGTCTATCCTCGTGAATCCGCAGCGAAGAACCCGATGCTAGTATTCCGAAAACCTCTCTCTGGTATCGAACGCCCGCAAATGGAAGCCGACGTTGTGATTGTCGGCGGCGGTCCGGCGGGAATGGCTTGCGCATTGCGCCTGTCGCAACTGATAGACGCGCACAACGATACTCACGCCGACTCGCCTATCAGCAAGGAAAACATCTACGTGCTGGAGAAGGCGCGCGAGATTGGGCAACACTGCCTCTCTGGAGCACTGCTCGACCCTCGATCGATGCGCGAATTGCTGCCCGGATTTGAGAAGGAGGCTCCGATCGAAGCCGAGGTTACCCAGGAAGGGGTTCACTACCTGACCAAATCGGGCGGTTTCAAGTTGCCAATCACGCCCCCCCCGCTACGCGACCACGGCAACTACGTCGTTTCCATCAACCGGCTGGTGAAATGGATGGGGGAGAAGGTAGAGGCCGCTGGAATCACAATATTCACCGGCTTCGCCGGTTCCGAGCTCCTGATCGAAGACGACCGTGTAACCGGCATCCGCACTGACGACAAGGGGGTTGACCGCAACAATCAGCAAAAGGGAAATTTCGAACCCGGATACGACCTCAAGTCCAAGATCGTCATGCTGGCGGAGGGATCGCGCGGTTCGCTCACCAAGGAATTGGTCGGCCGCTTTCACCTTGACCGCGACCGCAATCCCCAAACCTATGGCATCGGTGTGAAGGAGCTTTGGGAATTGCCTCCAGGGCGAATCGCGGCCGGAGAGGTTATCTACACCATGGGATGGCCGCTCACTACGAAAGAATATGGCGGCGGCTGGGTTTATGGCGGCAAAGACAATACCGTCTCGCTGGGGTTCGTAATTGGCCTCGATTATCCCGATCCGCGTCTGGATCCGCAACGGGTCCTGCAGGAGTTCAAATTGCACCCCATGATGCGGCGCCTGTTGGACGGCGGCAAGATGATACGCTACGGCGCGAAATCGTTACCGTACGGCGGCTGGTGGGCGGTGCCTCCGCTGGCCGGCGATGGATGGATGATTCTCGGCGACTCGGCCGGTTTGCTCAATTCGCAACGTCTTAAGGGAATCCATCTGGCGATCAAAAGCGGAATGTTAGCCGCGGAAACCGCGTTCGAGGCGCTAGCAAAGAACGATTTTTCCGCCAAGAAGATCTGTGGCTACGCGCAACGCGTCGAAACCAGTTGGATTAAAGACGAACTGTGGAAAGTTCGCAATTTCCATCAGGGTTTCGAACACGGCTTCTGGCACGGATTGGTTCACGCGGGCTTGCAGCAGATCACCGGCGGACGCGGCCTTCACGCCCGCTATGCGGCCACTCCCGGACACGCGCACCTTAAGCGATTGGGGCAGCTTCCAATCGATGGCGGCGATGAAGCCTATTTGCTGGGCGACTACAAAGGCGACGGCAAGCATACGTTCGACAAACTAACCGACCTCTATTATTCCGGTACCAAGCACGAAGAGGATCAGCCGGCGCATCTGGTAATTCAAGACACCAACATCTGCAACGATCGCTGCGTGGTGGAATACGGCAATCCTTGCCATCACTTCTGTCCGGCAAATGTATATGAGATGGAGGAGGCTTCAGCAACCTCCCACGGCAAGCAGATTCACCTGAATCCCTCCAATTGCGTGCATTGCAAGACCTGCGACATCATGGATCCTTATCAGATCATCACGTGGGTTCCCCCGGAGGGCGGCGGCGGGCCGAACTATGATGGAATGTAGCCTCCCGCTTCAGAAGCCCACGGCAATGTGATTTCGGTCTTCGGGAATCTTTAGGGAAATGCCACGCTCAGAGTTGGCGGACAGAGTGGCCTGAACGTTGAGGGCGGTGAGGGGAAAGGTTCGGCGTTCGCTGGGCCCTATGTCAATGGCCAGAGAATCGGACGTGAGTGTGAAGCGGCGAGCTTCCATCTGGTTACCGTTGGAAAAGATGAAAACCGCTGCCGGCAGCGGTTCACCGGAAGAGAATTCCTCCAAATCGGGAACCTCGATTACCAATGGCTTCGCCTGCGGAATCACAATTGCAGTTGCCCTGGTGAGACGCTGATCATTACTTGAAGGAGGCTCAGCCGATTCCATCGCGACTTCGTACCTGGAGGGCTGAGATTGGTCGTAGGCTTCACCCTGCCAATAATTGTCGTAGAAAAACGGAAGAGAAGCCAAGCCGTAACCGTAACCAAAGCCTGCATAGCGGCCGTAGCCGTACCCGCGACGATATCCCCCGTAAAGGGCTCGACCTGACCCAAGAGAAGCTACGCCGCCATGAATGCCGCCGGATCCTCTCTGCGCAAAGAGTGGCGCTGCGATGACCAGGTAGAAACTAACCAGAAGCGAGAGCGTTCCCATCCGGCGCATGTTCATATTCTAATCCCAATCTTGACCGCAACTGTCGATTCTTTGTAAATTCAACAGTCTTTGTAAATTCACCGCCGTTCACTTTTGAAATACATCGCGAACCGCTTCAGTCGAAAGGTAGCGAATGGCAACGATGCTCCCAATGATGATCGACCCTCCGCGCACCAACGGCCCGGCCCGCATGCCGGCAACGGCAGCGGAAACGCCTGGAATCGAACCGGCCAGCATCCACGCGGCATAAATCAGTGCCGCCCAGCGTGACCATCGGTGCAGCCTGATCAACGCCACCGCACTGGCAGTTAAAGCCGTGGCCGCGAGAAAGAAAATCAACGGACCCATCGTTTCAAAGCCATTTAGCAGCGGCGCTCCGGCAGCGAGGGCCATTCTGCCTGCGGCGGCCAGAATCCCGGTACAAAACAGATAAACAGCCGACGTGATCATCAATCCTGATAGCAGCAGTATGCCGGCAGGTCGTGTCGCCTCAGGCGGATCAAGACTCATGCCACTTGGATGAGTTCTTTCGCACACTGGAATCTGCGATACAACGGGCCGGCCGCAGACAGAATTCTTGCCTTTCGCAAGTTCTCACCTTGACTTCCGCCGCCAGAGAGAGCTAAATAGCTTGCACTGGATTAGTTTTGGTTGGCCGGCCTGTTGCAGTCCGGCGCGTAAATCTTCTCGGGGAGGCAAAAATGAACAAGGGCAATCTCATCGACAAAATCGCAGCGGGCTCACACATCAACAAAGTGCAGGCCGCCGCCGCCATCGAAACCCTGGTGACCAGCGTCACCAGCGCGCTCAAGAAGGGTGACCGCGTGACCCTGGTGGGCTTTGGCACGTTTTCGGTGTCACAGCGCAAGGCGCGAAGCGGCCGCAATCCGCAGACCGGAGCCGTCATCAAGATCGCGGCCCGCAAAGTGGCCCGCTTTACTCCCGGTCTCGATCTAAAGAAAGCCGTCAACAAGAAATAGCAGAGATCCCATACCGGCGACGCGCAAGCGTTCCCTGCGCTCCCGTCGCCGGCGCTACAGGCGAAATTTTGTCGCGGGCGTAGGTGTCTGTTTTTCCACTGTCCCATCACTTAGGAATTTCGAAGAGTGCTCTCCAGAAAGATTTGTCACCCGCTGTTACCGCCATGCTCCAGAGATGTAAAATTGAGGGTACTCTTATCTATTTCAAGCGACCTTTGCGGCAAGCTCCGCACGATTCGACACGAAGGCATGCGGCATCACGCTTCATCTGCGAGCGCTGTGGCAATGTTGGGGACATTGCGTGGTTCGACGTGCCCAGGCCTGCTTCGGGCGACGGGCGGAGAGTGCGCGAGTGCGAGAAGCAAGTTGGGCTCGTAGTTCATCACCATTTTTTGACTAATTCGAAGGAAGGTAATCATATGGATAAAAATCTGAACACCGCAGCGGGGACACCCGTCCCCGATCATCGGCAGGAAAACATGTCAATCGAATCCAAGTGCCCGGTAGCGCACGGCGCTCGTGGACACCAGACGAACGCGGACTGGTGGCCGAATCAGCTTGACCTGAAGATGCTGAACCAGCACTCTCCGCTTTCCGATCCGATGGGCAAGGATTTCAATTACACGGAAGAATTCAAGAGCCTCGACCTCAATGCCGTGATCAAGGACCTTCATGCCTTGATGACGGACTCACAGGATTGGTGGCCGGCCGACTTCGGCCACTATGGGCCGCTTTTCATTCGTATGGCGTGGCACAGCGCGGGCACATACCGCATCGGCGACGGCCGCGGCGGCGCAGGCTCCGGCACCCAACGCTTTGCGCCGCTTAATAGCTGGCCGGACAATGTGAACCTCGATAAGGCGCGCCGGTTGCTCTGGCCGGTCAAGCAGAAGTATGGCCGGAAAATCTCCTGGGCTGACCTGATGATTCTCGCCGGAAACGTGGCCTTGGAATCAATGGGATTCAAGACCTTCGGTTTCGGCGGCGGGCGCGAGGACGTGTGGGAGCCCGAAGAGGACATTTTTTGGGGCCCCGAGGGCAAGTGGCTGGCGGACGAGCGCTACAGCGGCGATCGTCAGCTCGACAATCCTCTCGGCGCGGTTCAGATGGGTCTGATATACGTGAATCCGGAAGGGCCCAATGGAAATCCGGATCCCATTGCCGCGGCACGGGATATCCGGGAGACTTTCGCCCGCATGGCGATGAATGACGAAGAGACCGTCGCACTCATTGCCGGCGGGCACACCTTCGGCAAGACCCACGGCGCCGGTGATGCGTCGCTCGTGGGTCCGGAGCCGGAAGCCGCCCCCATCGAGGAGCAGGGTCTCGGCTGGAAGAGCAAATTTGGCACGGGAAAGGGTGATGACACTATCGGCAGCGGACTGGAAGTTATTTGGACCACGACGCCTACGAAGTGGAGCAACAACTTCTTTGCGAACCTGTTCGGCTACGAATGGGAACTGACCAAAAGCCCGGCCGGAGCGCACCAGTGGAAACCGAAGAAGGACGCCGGCGCGGGTACGGTGCCGGATGCGCACGATCCATCCAAGCATCACGCGCCGTCCATGCTGACCACGGATCTTTCATTGCGGTTCGATCCTGCTTACGAAAAGATTTCACGGCGCTTCTACGAAAATCCGCAGGAGTTCGCAGACGCTTTCGCCAAGGCGTGGTATAAACTGACCCACCGCGACATGGGGCCTCTCTCGCGATACCTTGGCCCGCTTGTTCCTGCCGAGCCCCAATTGTGGCAAGACCCTGTTCCCCCAGTTGACCATGAATTAATCGGGGATAAGGACATCGCTGTTCTGAAGGCCAGGATTCTCGTATCTGGACTGTCAATCTCCGAACTGGTCACCACCGCCTGGGCATCCGCGGCGACGTTCCGCGGCTCCGACAAGCGCGGAGGGGCGAACGGGGCCCGCATCCGCCTTGCGCCACAGAAGGACTGGGAGGTGAACCAACCGGCCGGACTGTCAAAGGTCTTGCAGAAGCTGGAGGTGATCCAAAAAGAGTTCAACAGCTCGCAGTCCAATGGGAAGAAAGGGACGAAGGTTTCGCTGGCTGACCTGATCGTCTTGGGCGGTTGCACGGCCGTCGAGGAAGCTGCGAAGAAGGCTGGTCACGACGTGAGGGTTCCCTTCTCGCCGGGACGCACGGATGCTTCTCAGGAACAAACCGACGTACACTCCTTTGCAGTACTGGAACCGGCCGCGGACGCGTTCCGCAACTACCGCCGGAATGGGGAGAAAAGATCGGCAGAGGAAATGCTGCTGGATCGGGCGCAGTTGCTGACTTTGACTGCCCCCGAGATGACGGTCCTTGTCGGCGGCATGCGCGCCCTGAGCACCAATTTCGGGCAGTCGAAGCATGGCGTATTCACCAAGCGGCCCGGGACGCTGACGAGTGATTTCTTCGTCAACCTGCTCGACATGAATACGAAGTGGCAGCCCTCCTCTACCACCGACGGTGTGTATGAAGGGCGCGACCGCGCGACGGGCGATCTCAAATGGACCGGCACCCGTGTCGACCTGCTCTTCGGTTCAAACTCCCAGCTCCGGGCAATCGCGGAGGTCTATGCATGTCACGACGCGAAGGAGGCGTTTGTGAATGATTTCGCGGCCGCGTGGAACAAGGTGATGAACCTTGACCGCTACGACCTGGCCTGCGCTTGGCGGAAGACTTAGTCGCGGCGGACTGATCACTCTTACGTTGCAGAAGCTTTGGGCGAGCCCCGGCGGCTCGCCCTTTGTTTGTGCAGGCCCTCCTCGCTGGGACGAATTCTCGAAACTCCTATAATCAAGTCATGGCGCGCGGTTGGGAGAGTAAGTCGGTTGAAGAGCAGATAGAGGCCGGAAATACGGACCTGTCGAGCGAAGGAAAGCAAAAATTAACTGCCGAACAAGCCGAACGAAAACGACGGCGCGATGTCCTCGGCGCTGCGCGAACCAATGTTCTCCGACAATTAGAGTCTTCTTCGAATATGCGCTACCGCAAGCTGCTCGAGGATGAACTAAAGAGCCTTGCCACGCAGATCGATGCGTTGGTCGGCACCGACGGCTCCTGAGCCTCGGCCAATCGCGAAGAGATTGACCGTGACTCGTCATCAAAACGGCCACTTTAGGCAGGTTTTGGTGACGAGTTTTGACAATGTGGCCGGACGGGCACCGACAGCAGCACGTCGCACACACGCACGATTCCGCACCCGCTGGACTCTCAGCCCAACTGGTGCGCCGGACGACGTGGGCCTCGGCTGCGGGCCGGTGCTGCAATCGAGGCTGGTCAGGCAGGGATTAGTTGCTGCTCGGAACACCCTGCAGGATCGTTCCCCCTCCTCCGACCGCCCACACGTTTTCGCCTATGAAATAAACAGAATTTAGAGACTCGCCGTAGCAGGCGCTGCCCGAATCTGGGCAGTACACTTCCTTGCCTAGAGTATA
>JBEKOS010000129.1:0-9396 GCA_049521535.1 Terriglobales bacterium
GCGCAGACGCACCACGTCTTCGGGTTTATAAGGGCGCTCGGTGCCCTGCCAGCGCGGCAGCGACCGCCAGTGAAATTCGAGTCCGGGAAAATTGCCTTCGTTGCTCATAATTACCTCGCTTTTGGCTGTTGGAGATTGGCTCCAAAGTTTAATTGTCATCCTGACGCTGAGCGGAGCGAAGCGGAAGGGCCTGCTTTTCTCTCAGGTCACTCGGAAAACAACAGGTCCTTCGCTTCGCTCAGGATGACAACCAAGAAACTAGCCGCCGCCTGCCTGACTCTTGCCGACAGCCGAGAGCCAATAGCTACATCGGACTAAACTCTCCGCTCAAAATCATGTCCTCGCTGATCCGGCGCGCCTCGCGAAAAGTTTCCGGCGTGCCGATATCGGCGCGTTGCGGATTAGCGATGATCTTCTCCAACTCCTCGTCAAAAATCCGGCTGACCAGCGCGCCCGTGTGCTCGATCGGCTTTCCACCATCGTCCAGCACGCCGGAAGCCTGGCCGTGCTTCATGCGCTGCGCGATCATAAGACGATAGATGCGGTCTGTCGCCAGATCTTCCATATATCCATCGAGCAGGCTGGCGCCCTTGCCGTTGAGCACGCCGTTGCGATAACGGATCACCGTGCGCACCGCGGCGCGTGTGCCGTTCAGCGTCTTGGAGCCAACGCCCGCCGGCTTGGGCCGCAGGTCGGGATAGCGCGGATTCTGCGGCCAGCGCCGGTCCAACTGGTTGGGGAACGGAAACGCATTTACGGCGATCTCGTTCTGATCGGGATGCCCCGTCCACGCGCCATCCATGCCCATGCCTGACTCGTTGCCTTTGTCCTCGGCCAGCACCTTGAGAGCACGTGCATTCAGTTCCGGGTCCTCGCGGCTGGGATACAGCGCCGTCATGCCGCCTTCCGCCAGGATGCCGCGCTTATGGCAAAGCTCCGGCATCAACTCCCGCACGCGCTGGAAGAACGGCACATTATGCGGGATGGTATTGCGGTCGGGCAACACCCACTCGGGGTCCGCCAGGGTGTAATCGAGCAGGCTCGCCATGTAGTCCCAGCGCCCCAGATTCAGGCCCAGGATGTGGTCCCGCAGGTGGTAAATGAACTCTTCCATCTGATGGGCCAGCGGATGCGACTCCACCAGCGCCATACACTTGATGTAGTCGCGCGGCCATCCCTTCTGCGCCGCCAGGGTCTCGAAGGCATCGCGCCACCAGAGCGCTTCCTCGGCCGATTCCGCCTTGGGGACATAGAAGCAGAGCGGATGCCGCAGTTCATCCTTATTTATGGCGTGGACCACGCACGCCATGTCAAAAAGCGAAGCCGACGTCACTTCATCGCCGGTGATGCCGCCCTGGCTGAGGTGGAGGCCGCGCGGGCGCGTCCACACCACGGTCGTGCCGGGCCGGATGGAAACCTTCTGGTTGCGCTTCTTGTCGAAGTAGCTGAGCGTGCCGCGCAGGCAGGCGAGGATGTTCCCCACCGCCAGGCGCTGCTGCTCCCACTGGTTCGCCGTGGAATCTTCCAGATCGAGCATGACCCCGGGAGAGCCGGAGTTCATCAGCTTGACGCACAGTTCGGCGTCGTCGCCGGGGCCGGTCATCTGATTGCGCTGGTCGGCGCACCAGTTGGGCAGCTCGATGCGCCAGTCTCCGGTGGTCACGTCCGAGGCCGGAAGATGCTGCGGCAGCTTGCCGGCGCGCGCTGCCGCCAGCGTCTGCCTCTGCTTGGCGAGCAATTCGCGCTGCCGCGAAGTGAACTGCCGGTGCAGCGGCTCATAGAATTCGAGAAACCCCTGGGGCAGATCGCGTCGCGGATCAAATCCCGCAGGAGGAGTGTTCAACTGAAATCCGGCATTCACAGCGGTAATGGATGTAGAGGCGGTCATAGATGATATTTAGTTTAATCTGATTTCTGATCTGCGTTTTTCTGCGTTACTCTGCGGCGAAAAGTCCGGGGTTTCTGTTCCCTGTTTTCCGTGCCTTCCCAACGGCACGCCGCGGCGGGCGAGGTTAAAATTCCTGCCGGTTGCGCGAACGCCGTCCAGAGGATTAGATTCCAAATTGAGTTAAGCAAGCAGCGAGCAGCGCATGCCTCATTTCTGGCTGACTGCTGACTGCTGACTGCTGACTGCTTCTCTATGCCTTGCCCCCACTGCAACGATACCGGCTGGAAATACGTAGGCGCCGAAGACAACCGCCGCGTGGCGCGCTGCGACTGCCGCAACTCGTTGCAGTACGATCGCCTGGTAAAGCTGGCGCGCATCCCGCGGCGCTACGAGCATTGCGAGCTGCAAAACTTCGAATCGCTTCCCGGTCCGCATTATCAAACCATGGCCAAGGCCCGGCTGGACGCCGGTCGTTTCGTCGAAGAATATCCGCTGGCGCGAAATCAGGGACTGCTTTTCACCGGCCCCGTCGGCGTCGGCAAGACCCATCTGGTGATCGGCATCGTCAAGCAGCTCATGCAGAAGGGCCATCAATGCCTGTTCCGGGATTACCGCGAGCTGCTGAAAGAAATCCAGAACTCCTACAACCCCTCGGTGGACGCCACCGAAATGGACGTGCTGCGCCCTGTGTTCGAAGCCGAGGTGCTAGTGCTCGACGAGTTGGGCGCCATCAAGCCAAGTGAATGGGTCTGGAACACCGTCAGCCTTATTCTCAACAGCCGCTACAACAATCAGCTCACCACGCTGATCACGACCAACCTCCCCGACCGCGAGCCGCGCGATGCCTCTGGCAGTGACGACTCGCGCAGCGCGGCTGCCGCCCGCCACGCCGCCAGCTCGCCCACGCTGGGCGACCGTATCACCGAGCCCATGCGCTCCCGCATCCACGAAATGTGCCGTGTGGTGGAATTGAACGGCGTGGACTGGCGCACCCAGGTCAAGAAAGCCAGCTTCCAGTCAATGTGATCGGTCGCAGGTTGCCGGCAATCCGGCGGTGGATCAGGTCCATGCAAATCCGCTCAAATCAGTATCAATCCTCGGTTACTTATTGCCTGGCTGATTGCTGAAAGCTGATAGCTTTCTGTCCGGCTGGCGACTGACAACTGCTCTTGACCAAGGAGCTCACGTGAGCTTCTTGATGAGCCAGTTGCTTTCGGAGTTACGTTGTTTAGAATCAGCACTATTTTTCAAGGAGCTCAAGAGGCTCAAGGATCTCAACTTGAGTCACCGCATCACCGTTTACTTCTGATCAGTGCTTTTCCGTGGGAATCCGTGGCCGATAGATTTCGCATCAGACGGCATGCTCAAGTTGCTGGTCGAGGTTGATCAAGTTGCTCATCGAGGTTGATCAAGTTGCTCATCGCACTTTTCGTCTAAATCCTTTGTTTTCTTTCAGGTGATCATCTTGATCATCGTGATCATGCACATTTTTTTGAGCTCTCGCCAGCAGCCGGCGACTGGCGACGGGAATCTTCCCGCTGGCCAAGTGCCAAAGCAGCGCGGTCGAATTGGCCAGCCGATTTGTGTGTGTAAGTCATTTATTTTCTTTGCAGTGCCCAAGATGGCCAGGCCTATTTTGGTTGCTGCCTTGTCTTTTCTCACTGGCGACCGGCGACTTACAACTGCCCCTGTTTGGCTGATCGCTGAAAGCTGAGTGCTGTCCATCCCGCTGGCGACTTTTCTGGGCAGACTGGTGACTGCTCTTCCGGCGCAGGTAAGGCCACACCATTACGCCCGCCTTCGGCGGGGCGCGCAATGGCAGCCCCGAACAAGGTGACCGCGGCACCCTTAAGTAGCCGTTTGTAACGACTACTTAACGAATATTAACACGCTTAATGAAATTTTTTCAACCATCAGTCGTTGCCAGTTGTGTGCGAAGCGGTGGCTGTCCGCTTCGGGCACGGATGGGCTGCGGCAGCGCCGAGCCACACTGAAAGCCCACATGGCGGCTACCGGTTATTTCTTCCTGGCTGGCTGGGTACTGGCGACTGAGGACTGCTGACTGCTTCCGCCGGCTGATTGCTGAAAGCTGACCGCTGACAGCCGCTCCTGTCCGCCTGGCAACTGCCGACTGACAACCGAGGAGTTCCTCAAATGCTAAAATGCCAGATATCCGGCTATGACTACGCGTGAGACCCTGCACCACTTGGTTGACGAGCTTCCCGATATACAAGCCGAGGTGGCGCGCATCTGGCTGGAAGATTCCCGCGACGCCGCCGACAATGACGGTCTCGCGCTTGACGCCGGCGCATGCGAATCTCTAGATCGCGGCCTTGCCGAGGTGGCCGCAGGTCGAGTGAAGACTCTTGCCCACTACGAACGCGAACGCAACTCTTGAAGTCCTTTGGCCAGGAAAGTTGCAATGACGGTTGATCTAAAGCCTGAAGTCGCCGCGCGATTGAACGCGATGGCCGCCACTCTGGGCCTTTCGGTGGAGGACCTCCTTCAGCAGTTGATCGATAGGGAAGTCCCCGCCGCCGAAGCTGAGGCCACGCCTGTGGCAGGAAGTGGAATGGTAGCTGAAGATGGACTGCTAGTGTACCGCACTGGCAGGCCATTGCCCTGCGTTGTCGTTGACGAAGCTATCCGGCGCTCCCGCGAGGAAAGGGCTCGGCGCATCCTCGGTAGCCTTTCTTGAGCCGCTTTTTCGACAGTTCGGTTTTGGTTCCCGTTTTCTACGCGGACCACCCGCACCATAAACGCAGCGCCAGGTAGTGGGTCAGTTTGAATTGTCATCCTGAGCAAGCGCACTTTGCGCAGCGAAGGATCTGGGCGAGCCGCGCGGAGCGTTGCGTACTTTGCGACGCCATCGGAGTCCCCAGCGGGCGCCGTCCTTGCGCCTGCTGGGGTGATAGAGCGCGCCCGGCTCGCTTCCTTTTTCAAATTGACCCATCTACCCGGGCTGCCCCTTCGCCCGCGCATCACGGGACCCGAGGGGCTGCTGGTGCTCAAGCAGATCCGTGAACGGCTATCGCTCGTTTCTCTTAGCGAAGAGGAGTACATTGCGGCGTTGGACAGGGTATCGGAATCCATCGTCGGCGGAGCCGCATACGATGCGCTGATCGCGCAATGTGCCTTGAAGAGCCGAGCTGGAGTGCTGTTGACCTGGAACGTCCGCGACTTCCGGCGGCTTGGCGCCGAAGTAGCACGTTTAGTGAGGACACCTGCGGAGCTGTAGCGCGGGCCTTTGAGCATGGTGATCTGAAAGCCGCGCGCGTGTTTCCTCCTTACTGGGTACTGACGACTGAGGACTGCCAACTGCTTCTGTCCGGCTGACTGCTGAAAGCTGATGGCTGAAAGCTTGGTCTGGCTGACTCCTGAAAGCTGAGGGCTGACAGCTTCCCGTATGGCTGATCACTGACAGCCGGATCTGGCGGCTGATTGCTGATAGCTGACGGCCAAGTCTACCGGCGGCTGACTGCCCCATTTGACAATTGTCAATTTACGGTTTACAACTTGAGGAGTAATGATCGGGGGTTTTCGTCATCGCGGCCTCAAGCGGCTATACGAGGAGGACGACGCCAGCAGGCTGTCAGCGGAGCACGTCGGGCGGATTCGCCTGATTCTCGCCGCCCTCGATGCCGCCAAAACAATTGAGGACCTGGGCATCCATAGTTTCCATCTCCACGCCCTTAAAGGCAACCTAAAGGGATTCTGGGCAATCACGGTACGGGCCAATTGGCGGATCATCTTTCGCTTTTCGGAAGGCGCAGTCCTCGATATTGATTTGATTGACTATCACTGAGAATAAGGAGTATTGACATGCCGATGAAGAATCCGCCCCATCCCGGCGGGCTGATACGAGAAAACATCGAAGAACTCGGCTTGACGGTGGCCGAGGCTGCTGCGGGCCTGGGCATTACTCGCCAGCAGCTTTACAACTTGCTGCGGGAAAAGAGCGGTATTACGCCTGAAATGGCCTTGCGCCTGGAGAAGGCCTTTGGCGGTTCCGCTGATCTCTGGCTCCAAATGCAGGTCAATTATGACCTTGCCCAAGCGCGTCGCCACGGCGCCCGCATCCATGTAAAACGGTTGTTGCCCACCTTGGCATGATTGGCAGGTGGCTGCCGGCTGATTGCTGAAAGCTGATAGCTGGAAGCTTGGTCTGGCTGACCGCCGAGTGCTGACCGCTGACAGCTTCCCGTCTTGCTGATTGCTGAGAGCTGATAGCTGACAGCTTCCCGATAGCCCGACCCGATTAGGCCCGAAGCTATCCTGAGGTTGTTTATGCGCTACGCCAGTATGGGGCCGCACCGAAGCTCGCGGGGATTTATGGCTCTTTGGTTTAATAGTTTTATCATAGGCGGCGATCTGCGCCGCATGCAGATGCTTTGATAAACCTGTTGAGGCACTGTGAGTTTATGTTAATGTGTATTTGCGGCGAAAAACGCCGCATGAATGATAAATCGTAAACCAATGACAAGCAAACTAGACCCCGTATCTCTTGTTCCCTACGGGTTTGTTGTGACCCGATCCTGGCTAATGGATCAGGGGATAGGCCGGCACACCGTTGATAATTGGCTCAAGAGCGGGCAGATCATTCCGGTGGCGCGCGGCGTCTGCCGGCGCCCGGATGTCAACAAGCTGACATGGCAGGGCGTCGTCTGCTCACTGCAGCGGATGGGGAGCGACTTGATGCCTGGCGGCTTAACGGCCCTGACGCTTCTAGGCATGGCGCACTATCTTTCCCCAACCGCTCATAGGACCGTCCACCTCTACGGCGGGGACAACTTACCGGGATGGGCGGACACGTTGCTGCCAGGCACGCATTTCACTCGTCATAGCGGAAAGAGGCTATTCCGTGGCGCCGGGGCGAAGTGCGACGTCTACACCATGAAGAGAGACCCGGCTGCAACTCACAATCAATTGTCGGAATTTTCGACCTGTTTTGCATGGGGGCCAGAGGAATGGCCGGTAGCAATATCAACACCTGAACGGGCGATACTCGAAGTGCTGCTCGATGTTCCAAAGCGTATTTCGTTGGAACACGCCGAACACTTGCTGCAGGGGCTTCCAACCCTGTCGCCGCAGCGCCTATCCAGGCTTCTGGAATGCTGCACCAACGTCAAGGTCAAAAGGCTATTTTTCTGGCTGGCAGAAAAAAACAAAAGCCCCTGGTTGAAAAGAATCGATTTGGAGAGGTTCAACATGGAAAGCGGGGCGCTGGGTTCCGGCAAGCGCGTGATCGTCAGGGGCGGAAGACTTGACCCGAAATACCTGATAACCGTGCCACGCGCGGCTTCGGATGCGACGCATGAATAAAGGCAGTCTTTATTACAGGCAGGTGCGGCTGCTGGTGCGTCTGTTGCCGATCATAGCCAAAGAACCCTGTTTTGCCCTCAAGGGCGGTACGGCCATCAATTTATTTGTATGCGAGATGCCGCGACTGTCGGTTGATATTGATCTGGTTTATTTGCCGCTCGATAATCGCCAGACGGCGCTAGAAAATATTCGCGCTGCGCTCTCAAGGATTGCCAGGGATATCCAGAGGGAAATTACCGGCAGCACGACTGTTGCTTCACCCGAGGAGTCAGACTCTCTTAAACTCCTCGTCAGGCAGGGGGACACATCCGTCAAAATCGAGTTGTCGCCGGTCTTGCGGGGAAGCGTTTTCCCGGCCGCGAAGATGGTGGTGACAGAGAGGGTTGAAAGCGAATTCGGATATGCCGAAATACCGGTGCTTTCTCTTTCGGACCTGTATGCAGGGAAAATTTGTGCGGCATTAGATCGCCAGCATCCCAGAGACCTATTCGACGTGAAGCTGCGGCTGGAAAAGGAAGGCCTGACGGACGAATCGCGGAAGGTTTTTCTCGTATACCTCATCAGTCACAACCGTCCGATCTCCGAACTGCTGGCGCCGGTGCGGAAGGACATTTGGGGCATATTCGAGAATGAATTTGTGGATATGATCGAAATCCCGGTTACGCTGGAAGAACTGGAAGAGGTGCGCGAGCGGCTTATACAAACCATCCATTCAGGGTTATCCGAGCGAGAAAAGCGATTCCTGCTTACGTTCAAGGCCCGCAAGCCAGATTGGCCGCTGCTGGGTCTTGACGGGGTGGACCAGCTTCCCGCCGTCCAATGGAAGATGCTCAATCTGGATAAGATGGCCCCAGACAAGCATGCGAAAGCCTTCAAGGCTCTCGAAGATGTCCTGTACCCCAAGAATGGAGCCACGGGTTGAGAAAGACCAATTCAAAATCATGCCATCATGCCAGGCATTTGGCGGGTACAGTGCTGCTCCCAGACCGTGGCATTGGCACTGGCACACAAAACCGGCATCGCGGTGCCCGAAAGCTGCGTCGAAATCATATACGGAAAGCCCGTGCTTTTGCTGCGGCGCTTTGGCCTGGGGCGGAAAAGCGGAGTGACAAGAGCAGGGCAGATGACCAACAACTGCCCACTGCAGTTGTCCGGCTGATTGCTGACGGCTGATAACTGACAGCCTCCCCTCTGGCTGATTTCTTAATGCTGACCGCTGATAGCTTCCCGTCTTGCTGATTGCTGAAAGCTGACCACTGACAGCTTCCCGTCACCGAGTCCGCAGGGAGCCTGCTGTTCCGGCGCGTGCCGGTTCCCGCCGTGTTAGAGTTGGACAGTGGTTGCTCAAATCAATATCCCCGATGAATTAGCCGCTGAGGCGCAGGCCCGCGGGTTGCGGCCGGAAGCTCTGGCTGAGGAGATTTTGCAGAACGAGGCCAACGCACGGCCGAGGACCGTGGCCGCGGCACACCGGACCCCGGAAGAAATTCGCCGCTGGCTCGACTGTCTGGCGCAACTTTCAGACAAGATCCCTCCGATGCCGGACGTCATTACGCGCGAGTGGATTTATCAGGACCACGACTAATTGATGCCGGATGGCACGATCATGGATTCCTGCCTGGTGGATACGAACATCTTGCTGCGCATCAGCCGGCGCTCCGATCCCTACACCCGCTCGTGGACGCAGCTTTGGCCACTTTGGCCCGTCAAAATATACGTCTGCACTACACGCACCAGAACGTCGCTGAAGTTTGGAACGTCATGACGCGCCCATTCGCCAAGAACGGCTTCGGGCTTGGCAAGGATGATGCCGAGCGCGGGGTTCGGGCCATTGAGGCCGCAATGATTCTACTGCCGGACAGCGCAGCCGTGTATCAGGAGTGGCGGAGAATCGTGGTTCAGTACGACATCGTCGGAGTTCAAGTGCACGACGCTCGATTGGCAGCCTCCATGTACGTGCATGGCGTAAACCACATCCTTTCCTTTAATGTTGCGGATTTCAGGCGGTTCAACGGACTGAAGGCTCTGGATCCGAATGAAATTTGACGGGTGAACGTTCCGTCCGGAAGGTGTGAAAAATTAGGGATGCCGCCCGCGGTGAGCCAACCCCCTTCTGACCGAGCGTTCGGCGCGTATGAGGGAGTGGCTTCCGCTCTTGGAATTTGCTGTTGCTAAAACAGGCGCAT
>JBEKOS010000130.1:0-9393 GCA_049521535.1 Terriglobales bacterium
GGAAGCGCAAAAGTTGCTGAGCGTAAGTTTGGAAGGAAGCGTTGGGTAGTTGAGTGGTTGGGAATCTGAAGGCTGGGCGATCGGCCGACAACTAAATATGACAACTGGAGACGACATGGCCCTTTTAGAAATCAAGAATCTTCATGCAAAAGTAGAAGGCCGGGAAATCCTCAAGGGTTTGGACCTGACCATAGAACCAGGCGAAGTCCATTCCATTATGGGCCCGAATGGCTCGGGCAAGAGCACGCTGGCACAAGTGCTGGCGCGTCATCCCGGATACGAAGTCACGCGGGGCGACGTTCTGTTCGATGGCCGTAGCCTGCTGGACATGAAGCCGGAGGAAGCAGCAGCGGAGGGGTTGTTCCTCGCGTTCCAATACCCGGTGGAAATTCCCGGGATTGGCAACGCCTACTTCCTCCGCACCGCTCTCAATTCGATCCGCAAATACCGCGGTGAGGATGAGATGGATGCAATGGACTTCCTGCCCTACCTGCGCGAGCGGATGAAGCTGCTGGAAATGGATGAATCCATGCTCAACCGTTCAGTAAATGAGGGCTTCAGCGGCGGCGAGAAGAAGCGCAACGAGATCATGCAAATGGCTGCTCTGCAGCCCAAACTCGCCATTTTGGACGAAACCGATTCCGGCCTCGACATTGACGCGCTGAAGATTGTTTCCCGCGGTGTAAACGCAATGCGCAGCCCGCAGCGCTCGTTCCTGGTAATCACGCATTACCAGAGGCTTTTGAACTACATCGTGCCCGATTATGTGCACGTGTTGGTGGATGGGCGCATCGTGAGGAGCGGCGGCAAAGAACTGGCGCTGGAACTGGAAACCAATGGCTATGCCGGCATCGAAGAAGATGCCGTCGTTGCTTAGCCAACGGGACGCCACTTATGCCGTCCACTTTGTCCATGTTGTCCCCGGAGTGACTGGAGAAGAAGAAAGACTGGAGAAGAACTTGAGCACAACGACAGAGAAACAAACCTCATGGCTGCAGGCATTTGAGAGTTTTCCTCAGCGAAACGAAGGCCCGACCTGGCTGAAGGCGCTACGGGAGGACGCCTTCGCACGCTTTTGGAAGCTGGGCTTTCCCACCACTCATGATGAGGATTGGCGCTTTACCAGCGTCGCTCCCCTGGCCGCCACCCCGTTTCAACTTGCCAATCAGGCCTCCCCACTTAGCGCGACGGATTTGCTTCCGTACCGGCTGGAAGGCATTGCTTGTCAATTGGTCTTCGTCAACGGTCACTTCGTGGCTGGATTGTCGCAGACTGGATCATTGCCAAAGGGCGTGACCGTGGAGAGCCTTTCTGCTGTGCTGGCTCGTGGCGGCGCGGAAGTCGAGCATCATCTGGCGCGGTACGAATCCTTCCATGATGACGCGTTTACCGCATTAAATACCGCATTCATGGACGATGGCGCATATGTGCATATTCCGCGGGGTGCGATCCTCGAGCATCCGATCTGCCTGCTACTTGTTTCGACCGGCAGCTCGACCCCGCAGATGTCGCACCCCCGCAATCTGATCGTGGTGGAGCAGGAAGCACAGGTAACTGTAATGGAAGATTACGTCTCGGTACAGTCTGGAGCCGGCGCAGTCTTGTCTAACGTGATTACCGAGTTGATCGCGGGCGATAACAGCGTGGTGGATCACTATCTGGTCGAGCGCGAAGACCGGCAGGCATATAACATATCCACCTTGCGCACGCAGCAGGGCCGAACCGCCAACGTCGCTTCCCATTCCATACTGTTGGGCGGAGCTCTGGTGCGAAACAATGTACATCCAGTGCTGGCTGGCGAAGGCGGCGAATGCCTGATCAACGGCCTGTTCATCGGTACCGGGCGCCAGCACATGGATAACTACATGAAGGTGGAGCACCAGGCGCCGCATTGCGGCAGCCGGCAGTTCTACAACGGCATCCTGGATGACCATGCGCGGGGCGTCTTTCACGGCCGCATCATCGTTCACAAAGGCGCGCAGAAGACCGACGCGAAGCAGACCAATCGCAACCTGCTGCTGAGCGACGACGCCCAAATCGACACCAAACCGCAACTGGAAATCTACGCCGATGATGTAAAGTGCACCCACGGCGCCACCATCGGACAGATCGAAGAAAACGCCCTGTTTTACCTGCGTTCGCGCGGGGTGCCGGAACATGAGGCGCGAGGATTGCTCCTGTTTGCCTTCGCCAATGAGAGCCTAAGCCGAATGAGGCCGGGAGTGGTGCGCGATTGGCTGGCTGCTTCAGTCCCTGAATGGCTGCCACGCAAAGCTGGAACTGGAAATGGATCGACAGCTAAGAGTCGATGAAGGTAGCATTGCGCCGGACTGCGGGCCGGCTGTCGCGGCGACGGTTGCCCGCCGCAATCGGAGGTCGTAATGAGTATTGCCACAAATTTGCTGAGTCGTGAAGTCTGCGAGCCTTTGACTCTTGTAACCGGCACAGAAGGACTGGACGTTAGTAAGGCGCGCCAGGACTTCCCTGCACTTCACCAGATGGTCCACGGCCAGCCGCTGGCTTACCTCGACAACGCAGCGACGTCACAGAAGCCCCACAGCGTAATGGAGGCAATGACCCGGTTCTACTGCGAGGATTGCGCCAACATCCACCGCGGCGTTCACGCTCTTTCCGAGCGCGCCACCGAATGCTATGAGTGCTCGCGAATCAAGTTGCAGCGGTTTCTGAATGCGCGCGAATCTGCGGAAATCATCTTCTTACGGGGTACCACGGAAGCCGTCAACCTGGTGGCGCAGACCTATGGGCGCAAGTTTATTTCCTCCGGCGACGAGATCATTATCAGCGAAATGGAGCACCATTCCAACATTGTGCCCTGGCAGATTCTGTGCGAGTTTACCGGCGGCAAATTGCGGGTGGTGCCCATCAACGATGCCGGCGAATTATTGCTCGACGAATATGAGAAGCTGCTCGGGCCCAGGACCAAGCTCGTTTCCATGGCGCACATCTCAAACGCCCTGGGAACGGTGAATCCGGTGAAAGAGATCATTGCGATGGCCCACGCCCACAAGGTTCCAGTGCTGATCGACGGTGCTCAGGCGGCGGCACACTGCAAAGTGGACGTGCAGGAGTTGGGCGCTGATTTCTACGCTTTCTCCGGACACAAGCTTTATGGCCCTACTGGCATAGGGGTTCTCTATGGCCGGCGCGAGATGCTGGAAAAATTGCCGCCCTGGCAGGGAGGCGGCGACATGATTAATTCGGTCACCTTCGAGCGGACCACCTACAACAAACTGCCGTACAAGTATGAAGCCGGCACACCCAACATAGAAGGCGCCATCGGACTGGGCGCCGCCTTGGATTACATTGAGCGACTGGGACTCGAAAATATTACGAATTACGAGCGGCAGTTGCTGGACTATGCCACCGAGCAGGTCTCTGCCATTCCCGGGGTGCGGATCATCGGTACGGCCCGTGAGAAGTCGGGAGTCATATCATTTCTGGTGGGCGATATTCACCCGCATGACATCGGCACCATTCTGGACCAGCAGGGTATCGCCATTCGCGCCGGCCACCATTGCGCACAGCCGGTGATGAAGCGCTTTGGCATTCCGGCAACCGCGCGCGCCTCGTTTGCGTTTTACAACACGCGGGAAGAGGTGGATCGCCTGGTGGCGGGAATCGAGAAAGTGCGGGGGGTCTTCGCCTGATGGCCGACTTGCGCGATCTTTATCAGGAGCTGATCCTGGAGCACAGCAAGCACCCGCGCAATTATCACGCGCTGCCGGGGGCCAGCCGCAAGGTGGAGGGCTTCAATCCACTCTGCGGCGACCATTTCACCGTCTACCTGAAGCTCGACGGAGACACCCTGACCGATATCAGTTTTGAGGGAGCCGGCTGTGCTATCTCCAAGTCTTCAGCCTCGGTAATGACGCAGGCGCTGAAGGGCAAGAACAAACAGGAGGCAGAGGAACTTTTTAACAAGTTTCACGACTTAGTTACGGGTAAGTCGCAGGCCACGACCGAAGACCTGGGCAAATTGGCGGCGTTTTCCGGAGTGTCCGAATTTCCCGTGCGTGTGAAATGCGCCATCCTAGCCTGGCATGCCGTGCACGAGGCGTTGTCAGGCAAGGAAGAAGCGGTAACAACAGAATGATTTGTAATTGGCAATTCGTAATTTTTAATTTCGGAAGCACACCTGAACTCTCACGCACGCTGCTCTGAAAATTACCAATTACCAATTACAAATTACCAATCAGGTGCTATATGTCCGAATCCAGTTGGGTAGTAGTAAAGCGCGATATCGAGGTCATCACGGTGCCTTACGGGGCCACCATGCCGCTTTCGTCCGGCTCGCTCGTCCACGTCACCCAGGCGATCGGCGGCAGCTACACCGTCACCACCGATATGGGGCTGATGTGCCGGGTAGACGCGAAAGACGCAGATGCCATTGGAATCATGAACGTTGCCCCCGAAGCGCCGGTCGATCCGAATGCGCCCTACGATGAGAAAAAGGTCTGGGAACAGCTAAGAACCGTCTACGATCCCGAAATCCCCGTCAACATTGTTGACCTCGGGCTTATTTATGAAATGAAGTCGCTGCCGCTGCCCGATGGCGGCCAGAAACTGCAAATCAAGATGACCATGACCGCTCCTGGTTGTGGCATGGGCGATGTGCTAAAGGCCGATGTGGAACGGAAGACTTCGGCTGTGCCCGGCGTCAAGCAAGTCCAGGTCGATATCGTCTTCGAACCGCAATGGTCTCTGGACAAAATGTCGGAGGCTGCGCGCTTACAGGTGGGACTGTAAGAGGCCTTTCACCGCAGATTCACACGGTTAGACGCGAATCGGACAGGCGCAGTTTCGACCTCCGTGCTTGCTCCTGTATTTGCTTTTTCGCCCCGACCGGCTTGGCCGATTAGATTGTGTTCCTCATCACAGACTGCACCACGTAATCTGCGATATTATCCACACTATGGGTTTGGCATTGCGAGCAACAAGGGCATCGACTGTGGTCATTGCGTTGCTCTGCCTAGCCACTGCGGACTTGGCAATGCCCGCCTGCAGCCATGCCTCCCAATGCCCTCATCAGCAATCGCAGGCACAGATTGCACCATCGACTTCAGCTCGACATTCGCAGCGCTGTGCGCGGCATAACTCCTCCGCCCCCTGTTGCGCTGGACATTCTTTGCAGAGCGAATATGGTGGTCCGAAACACCGGGAATGCTGCTACCTTAGCCAGCAAGAGCAACGACCGCTGGAGTTTATGGTCGTTTCCAGCAGGTTTCCTCTTGGAATCTTGAGTGCTCATTCCTCTTCGCTCAGGAAGCTGACGCCGCCGGTTTCAAGTTATGCTTCCTTTGCCACCGCCAAGTCACCCCCGCTGATCACGTCCGTATTCGACCTTAAGGCGGATCTCAGGATCTAGAGTTCGGGCGACATACCTTCTGAGTGGTGCGACTGCGTATCGCGGCCGCGTCTCGAATCACAGCGATTCGCGTGAATCGCATTAGCAGAATCCTGAGGAGATTATGAAAACAAAAATTGCAGTAATCCTGAGTACATTAGCAATAGCACTGGCCATGATGGCCCAGAGCCCTGCTCCGGGAACGACAAAGGCCGCGCCCGGAGCTGACGCAAAAGCCTGTTTGTGTTGTCAGCACGCCAACGCCGACGGCAAGATGAGCTGCTGCGGCAAGGGTGCGGAATGCTGCACCAAGGGTGCGGCATGCTGCAAGGAGGGCAAGTGCTGCCAGGGCAAGGACGGCAAGCCTTGTTCCGAAATGTCCATGTCCAAGCCAACTGACGGCGGCATGCAATGCTGCAAAGACGGCAAGTGCCAAATGGATAAAACCAAGGGCGCAGGCTGTTGCGGCAATCAGTGCAAACGGCCACACGCAACTGCGTAACTCACACTGTAACCAATGCCCCGGTCATCTCTGGCCGGGGCATTTTCTCTTGGTATTCTCCGAAGGAATCCGGGGACTCACTGCCCGTATTCGCGAATGTACTGCTGGAAAGCGCGAAAAGTCTCCGTACGTTTCTTCTGTAGAATGGCACGTTCCACCACGTGGTTGAATTCGGGACCGTCGTAAGGAGCCGATTCAACGTAGGCAAAGAAGCAGCGGGTTTGGAATGGCGTCACCGCCTCCATGCCGTGCGTGGCCGCGTAGAGCGTCATCGCATTCAGCCATTTGACGTCAAGCGGCTCAAAGCCGCTGTAGCCAAAGCCGATGGCGGAAACGGACTCTTCCGATGCCCCCTTCTTCTTGCCGGTTCCGGGGAGAATAAAGTGCGGACGCCAGGTCTCTTCCATATACACGGGCTTGTGCGCGTCATGGGCAACCTTCGTCAAGGCGTCCATCCTGCTGATGGCGTAGGGCGTGTCCACATAATTGTCAATCGTCAGAAATTCCAGGTCGGGAACGCGGGAAAACTCCTCGAAAAAAGGGACGTCGTGGTCGCCCATGCCGGCGAACACGCCCGCGCCAACCCGGGTGGCGGGCGAAGCCTGCTTGACCACCTTTGCTGTGGCCTCAACAAAAGCACGCCACTGAAACGTGGTGGTCTCCAGGCCCATGCGGTTGGCCATGGTGGTCGGTTCGTGGATCAGGACGAAATGATCGGGATGGAACCGCGACGCCCATTCGGCATAGGCCTTCAGCGCCGCGTTCTGAAAGTCTTTGAATGCCGTAAACATCCCGTCCGCGCCCGCCTCGTATTCTGGATTGATCGCAATCTTTAGTCCTATCTGCCCGATATGCCGGATAAGAGCTTCGTACTTCCGCGCCGCCACCGGATCGAAGATCGAGGAGATGGCCGGGTTCATGTCAATCCGCTGCACACCGGCTTCTTTCAGAGCGTCGGCCCAGGCCAGCAGGACTTCGTCGGGGACCCGCTTGATTACAGCGCCGTACGCGCCAACCTCGTTGGCACTGAAGACCAGGCGAGTTCTGGGAAGGCGAGAATACTCGCCTATCATTCTGTCGGTTTGGGAATTCGTGCGGTCTTGGTACTCGGAAAGGCTGGCTGGGCGGTGGTCTTTTGGCCTCGCCGCTGCCGTCCCACTCTGGGCCAGGTATTGCGTGCACCAGGCGGTGAGGTGCAGTTGAAGGGAGAGCGCGATCAGGAGTTTCAGGCGCGATCCAATAACTCGCGTCATGGGCCGTTTCCCATCGAGAGTACGCATCATGCTGGGGATATTGTTTCAGGAAGGGCCGCTACCCGCAATTTGAGGGGAACAGTAAGCCGTTGAACCAACTCGCACGTTCGCTGTCACCGGACTACGACCACCAGGGCCGCGTTTCACTTCTTGGCAGATTATGAACCAGGCTGAGGGGGCCTCAAAGAGCTCATTGCAGCGTTCGCAGCGGCAAAGCCCGCGGTGGATCAGGAAGCGAAGTACTTTTTCGATGGCCAAGTCCTTGCGACCCGCTTGCGAGGCATGGAAACGCTCACCTCCACAGTAAGGACACGCCATCGGGCTTTTCCTGCGTTCAGTGGTCTTCATTTTGTGTGTCAATTGATCAGCTCACCACGCGGCAACAGAGAAGCGGAATAAAACTCCGCAGACAACAGCCAGCACTCGCCGCCTCCAGAGTCTGAGGTTTCCAGTTTGAGGACAGCTCGAGATGCGTATCTTTCATTGCCCTGCTACACAGATTAGCCAACTTCCGGAAAAGCGGCTGTGTTTCCAATCACATATGCAAGTCATTTTTGCGGCTGCACCTTCACTGTGATGCTGCTCACACCTACGGGTGCCGGATATCACATCCCCATTCAATACGTTGCGGGAGGATGAAGCTTAGTGAGGTGACAAATGGCAAGCGTACACCAATCTTTCGCAAAGGTCTCTAGGAAGGTTCACGAAGAGCACATCGAGTTGTTGCAACGGCTTTCGGAACTTGACCATGCCCTGGACAGCCTGGTCTGCTATGCAGAGGTCTATGCGGATCTGGCGGGCGTGCAGGTTGTGCACGATGCCGCGAATTGGCTGTCCGAAAAGCTTCCCGCGCATTTCCGCCTGGAAGAAGAAGGGATCCTGGCAAGTATCAGCCACCAGGGGTCGCGCGGCGCCGCCTTTGCGCGCGAGATGAAGCGGCAGCACAACGAAATTCGTACTCGCCTTGCGGCTTTTCGCGCACTGGCAGACGCCTTCGCCGAATCGGCCGACTTGCAACAGTCGCTGATCCAGTTGCAAACACAAGGCAGGGCGTTCGCCGATTTCGCGGCCGCACACATGGGCACCGAGGAGCGCAAGTACGCTGCCTTTGCGGCGTAACCGCCCGCGCCAACCGTCTGCATTCAGACCTCAGGAAAATGCCTGTGCCTGGCATCGGTGGAGAAGACTGTCAGGCTGGATGCCATAGGAGTAGAAACAATGAGCAGAGAAAAAGTAACCATTGATGGCAATGAGGCGGCGGCTTACGTCGCTCACAAGATCAATGAAGTCATCGCCATTTATCCGATCACACCTTCGTCCCCGATGGGCGAGTGGTCGGACCAATGGTCAAGTGAAGGCCAGCCCAACATCTGGGGCACCGTCCCGTTGGTGATCGAGATGCAAAGTGAAGGAGGCGCCAGTGGCGCACTGCACGGGGCCCTGCAGGCCGGCGCACTGGGAACCACCTTCACTTCAGCCCAGGGTCTCCTGCTGATGATTCCCAACATGTACAAGATTGCCGGCGAACTGACCTCGACGGTAATGCATGTTGCCGCGCGGTCCCTGGCGGCGCACGCGCTCTCCATTTTTGGCGATCACCAGGACGTAATGGCAGTCCGTCAAACCGGCTGGGCAATGTTGGCCTCTAATTCGGTCCAGGAGGTCATGGATTTTGCCCTGATCGCACAGGCGGCGGCACTGGAAGCACGAGTGCCATTTGTGCACTTTTTCGACGGCTTCCGCACCTCGCACGAAGTGGCCAAGGTAGAGCAACTCACCCGCGACGATCTCCGGGCCATGATCAGTGACGAACTGGTGCAGCAGCATCGCGCCCGGGCATTGAATCCGGACCACCCCATGATTCGCGGAACGGCACAGAATCCGGACGTCTATTTTCAGGGTCGAGAGGCGGTAAACCCGTTCTATCGCCTTACCCCGTCGATTGTGCAGCGCCAGATGGACAAGTTTGCCGCTCTCGCAGCAAGGCAGTATCACCTGTTCGACTACATAGGCGCGCCGGACGCGGAACGCGTGCTCATCATGATGGGTTCCGGGGCGGAAGTGGCACAGGAAACAATCGAACACCTGACGGGGAGAGGCGAGAAGGTGGGGTTGATCAAGGTCCGCCTTTATCGGCCATTCTCCATCGAGCACTTCGTAGCCGCTCTGCCCTCGACCACGAAAGCGATCGCTGTGCTCGACCGCACCAAGGAGCCCGGCGCCTTAGGCGATCCGCTGTACATGGATATCGTCACTGCCATCAGCGAGACAAT
>JBEKOS010000131.1:0-9372 GCA_049521535.1 Terriglobales bacterium
CAACCGGCTTATCATGCTGAACTCAGAGGATATGACCAGTGCCGTGCAGCGCGTGGCGCAGTTCGCCGACGAGCGCTCCCACGCCATCCGGGTGAAAGTCGAAAACAACGAAGTCCGCCTGCAGGCCAATTCAAATGAAATGGGCGAGGCCGAAGACGTCCTCGAGACCAGCTACCAGGGCGAGTCGATGACCATCGGCTTCAATTCCGATTACCTGATCGACTTCCTGAAGGCCGCGGGCACCGCCGAAGTGCGGCTGGAGTTGAAGGATTCGCAATCTGCCGGCATGTTACGCCCAACGGAAAACGGCAACGGCGACGAATTCAAGTATCGATACGTCGTTATGCCGATGCGCATTTGAGAATATTCGCCGCTGATTAGCGCAGATAGACGCAGATAAAAAGTGCTTGTCATTCTGAGGCCGCGGTTTTGACGGCCGAAGAACCTATGCAGTTTTGCCTCTGTGTCCTCCGCGCCTTCTGTGGTGAAAACCAAGTGATGACTCCCGAAGATACTCCATCCTCCGAGGAGATTACCCGCTTGCTGCATGGTGCGCAGCGAGGCGACCGTGCCGCTGCCGATAAGCTTATTCCGATGGTGTACGGTGAACTGCGCCGCCTCGCCCGCCACTACCTGAGCAATGAACGCCCGGACCACACTTTGCAGCCCACCGCACTGGTGAACGACGCCCTGCTGCAGCTATTGGAAATCGATTCCATCGACTGGCAAAACCGGGAGCACTTCTTTGGCGTCGCCGCCAACGCCATGCGCCGGATCTTGATCGACCACGCGCGACGGCATAAGGCGGAAAAACGCGGTGGCGAGCTGCATCAGGTTGAGCTGGATAGTGCGCTCGCACTTGCCGGCCAGCGCTGGGACGAGGTTCTGGCCGTCCATGAAGCCCTCGACCGCCTGGAAAAATTCGATCCCCCCCTCGGAAAGATCGTAGAACTGCGGTACTTCGGTGGCATGACCGAGGAAGAAACCGCCGAGGTCCTCGGTGTCTCTGCCCGCACGGTGAAGCGCAAGTGGCAGGTGGCGCGGGCATGGCTGTTCGGGGAAATGACGAAGTAGCAAAGTCGTCAACTGCAATCCAGTCAACTGCTTGACAAATCTTCGCGTTCCGATGTTTCCTTGTAGAACCTAATTATCCAAGCGTGGTGGGGAATCAGCCAGGAGATTGACCGATCACGGGTATGGTTCTGCAGCCAAATGACGAAACGGATCCCGGCCAGTGGGAGCTCGTAACGCGGATCCTGGAAGCCGCGCTCGCGTTGCCCGAAGCCGAACGTACCAAATTCGTTTCCGAATTCCCCGGCAGCAATCCGCAAGTTCAGCAGGCAGTCCAGAAGCTTCTGCAGAATCTCGATGACGCCGGCTCATTTCTTCGCGATCCGGCGTGGCAAGGGGACTTGCCCCTTGAAGTTCAGGTGGATACAGCGACGTTCCAACCCGGGGATCTTGTGGCTGGCCGGTTCGTGGTGGTGGCGTTGCTTGGCCGCGGTGGAATGGGGGAGGTTTACGAGGTGCAGGACCGTGAACTGGGAGAACAGCTTGCCCTGAAGACCATTCGCGCCGACGTGGCTTGTGACCAGCGTTATCTGCGCCGCCTGAAGCAGGAGATTCAATCGGCGCTGCAGGTCACGCATCCCAACGTGTGCCGCGTCCGTGACATTGGCCGCCATGTCACGCCCGCCCGGCAGGAAATCACTTTCTACACCATGGAGCTGCTGCGGGGGAAAACACTTGCGGCTTTTCTTGCTGCCAACGCGCCCCTCAAGCTGGATGCAGCGCTGCCCATTCTTCGACAGATTGCCGGCGGACTTGATGCCGCCCACCGCGCGGGAATCATCCACCGGGATCTGAAACCAGGCAACGTGATCCTGGTCGAAAGCCAGGCCGGTGAGCCAAGGGCGGTAGTGACGGATTTTGGTCTGGCCAAACCGATTGCCGGGGACGCGACGGTCACCGCCAGCGGCGATGTGGTTGGCACACTTGCCTATATGGCACCGGAGCAATTGCAGGGTGGCGTAGTCACTCCGGCCGCGGATATCTATGCCTTCGGGGTGATTGCGCATGAAATGCTTACCGGGCGCCGCTCCGGCGAACAGGAAAGCAAAACGCAGAGCTCAATTAGTTCAGAACAGAGTTCCGGTCGCGTCCTCTTAGCTGGTAAGACCGATCGCGCGGTCAGCAAATGCCTTGCTCGGGATTCTTCCGCCCGTTTTGCCACAGCGCAGGAATTTGTAAAGGAACTTGCTGTCGGCTCCCGTCCATCCCTGCTTGCGACCGCTTTTCGCGTTTTGCGCACGCGCCGGAAGACAGTTGCCATCGCCGCAGTAGCAGTCTTGCTCGCCGTGTCCCTTTTTGTTTACGCTTTGCGCCATTACCTGTTGGGAGGCGATCCTCGCATTGCGGAAGGCGCCACAGTGCTGCTTGCGGAGATTCGCAATCACACCGGTGACCCTCGCTTTGACGGGACCACCGAGGTGATGCGGAGCCAGTTGTCGCAATCTCCACACTTCAGTCTGCTGGACGCGGGACGGATCAGAGACGTGCTGATGCAAATGACCAAACCGCCGGACACACCGCTCGAGCCTGCGGTTGCGCGCGAGGTTGCCTGGCGAACTGGAGCGCGTCGGGTCATCTTCGGGGCCGTCTCGCGCGTGGGTGACAATTATAGCCTCGACCTCGGCATTCAGCAGCCCGACAATACCCCGTTACGCGCCCGCGCTCATGCGGAGCACCGCATCACGTGGAATGTGCCGGCTAATCCCTCCGCCAAAGAGATTCCCAGTGATTTTCTGGGCGCCGTGCGCGACGGCAGCGACTGGGTTCGCCAGAAGGTGGGCGAGTCCGCTAACGATATTGCCCAAGAGTCCAAGCCACCGGAAGATGTAACCACGAACAACTGGGAAGCGCTGAGCGAGTACACTCAGGCGGAGAAATTTATGGCTTCGGGGCAAGTGGAAGGCGCATTAGTCGCGCTTCAGAATGCCATCAAGGCCGATCCGCATTTTGCCCTTGCCTATATGCGGCTGGGCGATGTTCTGGTTGCCACAAGCCGCGACTCAGAGGGATTTGCTGCTTACCGAGCTGCGTTGGCGGAAGAGCAACAGCGGCGGCTGACCCGGCGGGAGGCGTACCGTTTGCTAGGCCAGTACTCGCAGGACACGTGGGATTTTAAGGCCAGCGAGGTCGCGTTCAGTCAGTATTCGAATTATTTCCCTCACGACTATTTGGGTTGGTTCTATCGCGGATATCCCCTGCTGATGCTGGGTCGCGTCGAGGAGGCAATTTCCTCCCTCGAAAAGGCCGCGGACATAGATAGGTCGCGGGCTTCCGCTCCGGCGAATATCGCGGCCTTTGAACTGGTGCAAGGAAAATTTGAGGACGCAAAACGATGGACAGGACGCGTGCGCCTTCTCGGATACGGCGACACCGCCGAAATGCTTGAAGGCTCCCTTGAGTTCTTACAAGAGCACTATGACCAGGCGCTAGCTCATTTTGCGCGTTTGCGTGAGGCTCAAGGGGCTGGGGATCGAAGTAGCGGCTATGCTCTGGCAGCACGCGTATTAGCGGAACAGGCTGAGTACCAAGACGCGCTAAACGTGCTGCAGCAAGGCATCGCGGCAGATACCGCAGGCGGTGCAGTAGCAAACCGGGCTGATAAGCTCCTGGACATTGCTTTCATAGATTTCAAGTTGGGCCGCTACCAAGATTGCCTCGAGAATTCGCACGCCGCCTTGCAATTGGACCGCAGTCTTGGACGATCGCTGGCCGCGGCCACCATCTTGGGTCGCACTGCCGCGTTGGTTTCTCGCGGAGCTTTCAAGACGCAAATTCGTGCAGAATTGGAGGACATAGAACGCAATCTCCCTCCGGGCGACCTCGCTCGCGTGTCCCAGGTGACACGAGCGCGTATTCACGGCGAAATCTTGCTAGCCGCGGGTAGTGTGCAGGCGGCGGTGGAGCAATTTCGAAAAGCGAATGGCCTGGAAGCCCCGATCAAGGATCGCGAGTATTTCGCGCGAGGCCTTCTGGCACTGGGTAAGAGCAGCCAAGACGGCGCGAATCCGGCGAAATTGAAACAAGAGGCCTTGGAAGCTTATTCCCAGTTTGCGTTGAAACCTGGGCTGATCTGGTATGGCCCGCTTATCTTTCCTCCCGGCTATTGGCTCGACAGTGTCTTTTCATACGTGAGTTTGGCAGCGGCGGAGGGAAAATGCGGCGAAACATGCCAGTTTGCGTTGCGACAATACGTAAACCGTTGCGCGCATGCCGACCGGAACGTCGTGGATGTTGACGAGGCAAGAAAACTATCGCAAAGGAACGAGCAGCATGAACCAAATCCCAATTCAAACTAAAGGAGGAACAAAACAATGAAAGGGAATGAGTCGGTAGAGGTTGAGAATGGATTTTCTAGAAGGAACTTACTTCAAGGAATCGCCGGAGCTGCCTTGGCCGCAGGGATTCCTCGCGCGGCTCGAGGACTGACTGCGCCAGAGGAGGTAGGTGGAGGAACTGCTGTCGGTTCAGAGTACATGGCCGGCGATTCGTTGGCCATGGACACGCCGAATTGTGCTTTGCCGTCGACAGCTACCCCGGCACCTCTTCCGTCGAACGCGACGCCGACGCAGCGGAGTACGTTCGACGGCCCTTACGTTTTCGAGGCATTGACAGCGTGGCTGCTTCTGACCACAAATTCCAACGTATTGCTCTCTTCTGCGACTGCTGTTGCCGCCAACACGGGCATTACCCAAAACGTTCCTGTGTTTTCAACGTATTTTGGTTCCGTCACCGATCCAGGCTTAATTCCCCTGGATGTGATCCAACCCGATGGCAGCACACAGACTGTGCAGGTAAACCGCAAGGCAGTATATGAATTGGTGAGATGTGACTTTCAAACCTTCCTTCGACAATTTCACGCCAAAACAGCGGACTACGCTCCAAACCTGCCGCTGTGCCCTAGGGCATTCGAGGTATTTAGGTCGGTCTCTGCGCTCTATCCCAGGTCGCCGTCCTAGGTCCTTAACCGTCATTGAGACAGGAACGGCAAATGAGGGGAGTCGATCATTGCGAGTGCATGATATTTGCCGAGCTCCCCGCCGTGCGCCGAGCCTGCGCGCGGCGGGGCAGCCAGCCCGGCATGGACGCCGGCACGGGGCTGTGGCGTGTTATGTTAATGTGCGAACTTCAACAGTGGCAAACGGGTTAACTGGGCGGCGTGCTCAACTCAAAACTGCCAACCGATAGCTTGGGAGGGCGCTTGTGCATCAGGGCCTTCTCCTCACATTTGTCCGACTCGATTCCGTGAGCCGGAACCCTGCCGCTTGTGGCGTCAACGGCGATTTCGAAGTTGGATAAACTTCCCGCTTCTTTCAGTTCTTGCAATTGGTTCGAAACATCGAATCGGATAGTCTCTCCCTTGGGTCTGCTGCCGTTGGTTCGCCAAGGCTCGAACCAGGAGATGGTACCCACAAACCTGCGTTTCGATGGGGAACACTCCGGTGCAATGTAAACATTAAGAAGGGCTCCAGGGCTCGTTTCAATCCTAACGTCGCGCAGGACAAGCTCCGCAGATGCTGAGCCTGGGGGCTGCGCGAAGAACTGTTGCAGAATGTGTTCTGGCACCGGGATGAATGCTGGACTTCCCGGACTAAAGTCCCGACTCTCCCCAGACGTTCCGAGAACGGCTGTCATCCCTGTCGCCGCGGTCATTCTGCCGTTTCCCGTGAACTGCTGGGACGCGACCAAGCCCTGCGGTTTGCTTCCGCAATCGCTGACGTTGTCGTAAGCGTAATCAGGGCGCTCGGGTTGCAGGAACTCGTTGACGGTACTTTTCTGCTCGCGGCCGCGCTCATCAACAAATGTGAACTCTCCGTTCTGCCAGTCTCCGAGGGGTGCGTCCGGGTGAAGTTTCTGCCAGCATGCCCACAGCCGGTCGATGTTGGCGTGGTGCAGGTAAAAGATCGGGTCATTCGCAGCCATGGGAATGTACGACAAGTCTGGGACGTTAAGGGGGCAGTTGGGGCCGACAGCGCAATGAACCGTACTGTGAACACTCCCACTGCCTTCAATTTGTTCTTCGAAAGTGGTGTAGTCGTTACCACCTAACACCTGGTTCGTCACGACTGCAGTGGAATCTGGGTTAAGAGTGCACGTTCCATCGTTCATCAGCGCGTCGCGCCTGGGGTCATAAAGAGGAGAGGCTTGGTCTCGGAATTCGGCCGGCAGAGCGACCTGAGCTGGATTCGTGTAGTCCCAATAGGGCAAGCGTAGGGTGTCGTCATCGGCGGCCCAGCGCAACACGCGCTCAAAGTAGTACAGGTACATTCTGTGCCACCCGAGGAAATTCGGAGTACCGTGCTGGCACTTCGACCACGTATCCTTCGCGGTTCGGTCGGGGGGCGACTGGTCAAAGACACCCGTGTAGTACTTGAGGTAATCCTGCCCACCGGGGGTGATTTTCAAGAATTGAATGTTCTTGGGTACCGTACCAGCAGTTGTCCCAGCTCCGTAGTATCCGTGGATGTTAGCCCAATATCGCCAACTGCGGCGGAAATCATCTGAGTCGGGAGGGCTATAGTCAAGGCACTTCATTTTCGCCACTCCTTTCCGAAAGTTGGCGAGACGCTTGGCTCCCTCAGGTCCGCTAATAAAATCCTGCCAGCGCATCCGCAATTGCGCCTGCCGAACAGATTCACGGCTATTCGCCGAGCCTTTCAGCTGCGATTTCCAGCGCACAAAAATCGCCATAATCAAAATTAAGGCAACAGCCAGCGCAGCTAGATTCCATCTGATTCGCCTAGCGTCCATTGCAATCCTCCGGATTCAAAACAGATTATGAGTGGACAACCTGCCTTTAGCGGATCCTGTGCATCTTAACCTTGGTTTCAGTTGCATGTCCTCTTTTCCTTGCGCTTTTCGCCTTTAGAGTTGAAGGCCGAAAACAAAGGAAAAAGGAGAACTCAAATGACGAAATACATTGACAGCATTCTGTTTGGGCTTTTCGTGACCCTGGCCATCGGCGGCTATGCCGCGATCGCCGTAGCAACCTTGAACGCAGCGCGCTAACCGCGTTCGCCACCTTGACGACAAACCAAATTGAGCCCGCCCCTCCCGCTTGCAGCCTGGCGAGGAGGGGCGGCGAGTATGTGGCGCAGCACCGGCCTCGGCACCATGCAGGCGACTGCTTCTGCGATTCATGGAAGCGCTGGCAACATAACCAGGCAAGTTGCATAGTTGCTTCGCTTCGCCCAGCATCACAAGTGGCTGCTTCATTGTCGATACAAGAACCAAACGGCTGCCAACAATGCCACCGCCGCAATGAGTACCCCGATGAAGACGGCCCACGTGGGGCGCGAACCAGCGGCGTTGTTAGTTGCAGGCGGAGGATTAACACTCGCCGCGTCTGCGGGCAATACCAGAACAGCTTGCTCTACGGCCGAACCCGGCTCCAGCACCTGGCGGACGCTCTCAAATCTGGCTTTTGGATCGGTCTGTAGGCACCGGCAAATCGCGGCCTCCCATTGCGGATCGAGGTTAGGCGCCAGAACCCGGGGCGAAGGCGCGGGATGCTTTATCCGCTTGACGCCCTCTACAAACGGGATTGTATCGGCAAAGGGACGCTGCCCGGTGAACATCTCGTAGATCACCAGGCCCAGGGCATAGATATCGGTCGCCGGTGTCGCTTCGCCGCGCTCCAGTTGTTCGGGAGCCATGTAGATCAGCGTGCCCAGCATGCCCGCCCGGCAGGTCGTACGGTACAGGGCGTTTTCCGGCGAACGCTGGCTATCGTTCTGAACGGCGCGCGCCAATCCAAAATCGGTGATGACCACGCGCAGACCGCTGCCGGAAGGGACCAACAACACGTTCGGCGGTTTGAAATCGCGATGAACGACACCGGCGTTGTGGGCGGCGTTGAGCCCCTCCACCATCTGCCGAATTAATGGCGCGGCCTCGGTGGCAGAAAGGCGGCCCCGCCGGCTAAGAAAGCCGGCAAGCGTTTCCCCTTCCAGCAGTTCCATGGTGAGAAACGTGACGCCGCGCGCAGTCCCCTCGACTCCTGATTCATCACGGTCAAAATCAAAGACCCGGCACACGTTGGGATGAGTGATGTGCCGCGTGAGCTGTACCTCGCGCCGGAATCGCGCCAGGACGCGGGCGTCCGAAGAGATGTCCGGGCGGATCGCCTTCAAGGCAATGCGTTCCTTCAGTTCGGAATCGAAGGCCTCATAAACCTGTGCCATGCCGCCCTGACCGATGAAGCGAATGATCTGGAAGCGGCCGGAGACTATGCTCCCGGTCGCGAGCAGGGGCGGCGGCGGCGCTTTGCCGGACAGATTGCGACCCGCGCTGACCGGGGCTTTCTCCAGAAAGCTGCCGGCTTCCTCGTTGGACTCCAGGAGCATCAGCACGCCGGATTCCAGTTCGGTGTCACCCCCGCATGCGGTTCGTACAAAGGTCGGGCGGTCGCCTGGAGGCTCTTCCATAGCGGCTTCGAAAATCTTCTTGATGGCTTCCCACCGGGCCGACAGCGTCTCAGGAACGGCGTTCATCACGTCTCTTTGGCGAACAGACTCTTCGTACGAGCACCCAACTGCCCGAAACTGCTGGCGACTATAACTTGCCCACAGCCAACAAACGAACGACCTTTTCGTTGTTGGGCAAGGAGTATATCCCAAATTGCGTAACTCTGGGATTCCTTTCCGGGCACCTCAAGCGGTTTACAGGCGGTGGCGCCTTGGCGGGAGTAGCGGGTCCCCTTCCGGTTCTGGTCGCCTATTGCGCTTTGGTGGCCATATGCGTGTCCCCTTTTCCGGCCGTTTGCCGCCTTTAGGGGTGAAGGGAAAAAGAGATGGAACTGCATGCTTTTGACAACGCTTACCTGGCGCGCCTGAAGGCCAGCGATGGTGCTGTAGAGCAGCATTTCACTGCCTACTTCCATCGACTGCTGGTAATCAAGCTGCGTGCCCGCCGGCTGGCGTCGCACCTGATCGACGACATCTGCCAGGAGACTTTTGTGCGCGTGCTGGCCGCGCTCCGGCGCAGTCACGGCGAGGGGCATGGCATCCGCCGGGCCGAGTGCCTGGGGGCATTCGTAAATTCCGTCTGCAACCACATCCTGCAGGAGGAATACCGGCAATCGCTGCTTAGCGGCGGCCCCGAAGCTGTGGAGATGACCGAGATTCCCGACATGACCATCGACCTTGAGGGGTCATTGGTGTCCGAGGAGACCAGCGCCCGCGTGCGGCAAGTGCTGGGACAATTGCCGGAAAAAGACCGGGCGCTGCTGCGTGCGATCTTCCTTGAGGAGAAGGACAAAGGCGAGGTATGCCGCGAGTTCGGAGTGGATCGCGAGTACCTACG
>JBEKOS010000132.1:0-9341 GCA_049521535.1 Terriglobales bacterium
CAACAGAATAAATCCACGCTGACCCTCTGTCTTAGATGCCACAAATCATTAACCGCACATAAAGTCGAAGGGCCGTCAACCTCCGATTGCAAGAAAATCAGGCTCTTGCGTTCTCGCTATGTCAGGCGCCAGCGGAAGACGCTGGCGCAAACAGCCGGTCTTACGTGAGATGAGCGGGACGGGCAACGGGAAAGGGCGGACGCCATGCGCTTCAACATTATTCTTCGCGGGCTTCCAATGGGGACGGTAATGCTGGGAGTTCTTGTGACGCCTCCGGCCGTCGCCGACAGGCCGATGCCGGCTCATAAAGTTCTGGAACCAATTCGCCAGGGCAATCTGACGATTTTTCCGGTGGTGGCTGCGACCAATGCTAATCACCTGCTGGTCCTTGGTCATGGATACCGTACTTCTGTTTGAGAAACCGCCGCAGCTTCGGCGGCAGGGTGGAGGACAATTCCTGCCAAGTGAGGGCCAGGCAGCGCGTGCGCATCTCCGCGTTGCGTATGGCGCGCATTACCGCATACCAAGCCTCGCGCAGATCGGGTCGGCGCGCGTCGTGGAGCACACAAAACGAGCAGTCCATAGCGTAGGCGCCCAGCACATTGCGGATGAGTTGATAGGAAAGGAACTTGTCGTCATGCAGCGTGGGCGCGCGACAGCGGAGCCCGGAAACAGCCAGGGTTGGTTCGCCGGAGTCGCCAAATCCGCCCTGATTGGCCCGTGGAGTGTCTTTCCTTCGCACCAAGAGCCTCTGGTCGAATACCGTGGCAAAATCGCGGTAGCCATCCAGCACACGGCATGACTTGCATTGAAAATCGATCTCGCATAGCTTGGCTTCGACCAGGAGCTTGCCTATTCGCATGTCCACTTCAGTGCGATCAAATTGATTATTTACCAACGGTACTCTGGCCTTGACGCCAAAATCCGGCACGCTACCTATTTCGACGCCTAGCAGCCTGCCAAGCCGGCCATCGGAAAACACCCTTGGGTAGCAAAACACATTCATCAAGAGTGCGTCCGAGCTGGCGGATGAATCAAGCTCCATCCACGAGCGCCCGCAACTGCGCGTTGAAAAAATATGTCGTGCCTGACTATGCGGCTTCATCAATCTCCTCTGCCAGCTTGGATGGCCTGCGATAGCGGCAAAAGTGGCTGGCAGGAAATTTCCATGCAGCAGCTTGCCATCTGTTGCATACGGCTCGTAAACAACGGCTGGGCTTTCTCCCCGGGTCAGGGCATGGGGTAACCCGGAGTCTTGTGCGAAGCGTTGATTCCGCTCACTCAATTCCTGGCGAAGCCGCGAAGCATAACCCGGCTTCAGGTCTAAGGGGTACACATCGGCAGCATATCAACTTCGCCTTGTCTTCGCTTCAATTCGGAAGTAATCGGCTAAGTAAACGGGAGCCAAGGGGCGCGCCTTGGTCTCCCGTTCCTAAAACAGAACCTCTCGGAAGCCTGTTTCGCAGCGAGGAGCGCTACTGTAATGGTGTAGTGGTTGTTGTTGTGGTGTGAGTGTCCTGTTGAACTTTCTTGTGGTGCTTGTACTTGGTGGTCGTCTGGCTGTTCTCAGTAGTGGTCTGTGCGGGAGTTGTGCCAGTCGGAGCCTGTGTGGTCGTTGTAGTGCGCTGGGTCTGAGATGGAGGATTTTGTGTCGTGGTAGTGGTACTCTGCGTCTGCGCCGGAGCTGCACTCTGGGTCGTTGTGTTGGTTGATTGCGTGGTGGTTTGGGCCATTGCCATACCCGAAAGGGTTGATGCAAAAACCAAACTTACCGCTGTAACCAAAAGCCTCTTGAAAGTCATTGAATTCTCCTTGTCAAATCCCGAAGCGGAGCGGTGACGACGGGTTACCGCGATTCTGCCTGCAACTCAAGTCAAGTGGTTTGAAGATTCCTCAATGGCAAAGGGTTGCCCGGGTGGGTGAAGCCGGCAGGCTGTTGATTGCTGCTTACGAGGATTTTTTATTTTGTCTGTACGGTAAGGAACCGCATTTCCGGGTAGCCCTGATTCCAGTCGCTGGAGATGTGTTCAAACGTCAAACGGAAATCGGCGATCTTTCCCGGGCCGAGCGGCGCCGCGCTGAGGGTCACCCAGTCGGGATTGCCCAGCGGTGAAGCGGCAACCAGAGGTGGTTCCACTTGTTTGTCTACGACCTCACCGATGTCATTGCGAAAAATAATCTCCATTTGAGCTCCGATCAAAGTCTCATCGCCTTGATTGGTCAGTTTGCCTTCAAGGTAAGTGACGTGACCGCCGACAAAATTTTCGGCCGTGCTCAAATGCAGTTCGCCTAATGACAGGTTGGACGCATAGGCGGGTGGGATCGCTTGCGTCGTGGCGGGCTTCGCCATGCGTCGTCCTGCGGTGTAGATCAGGCCCCCAACCACTACAATCATGACCGCAGCTATCGCAAATGGACGCCAGCGGCCCGTCTCTTCAGCGGAAGGAGCGTTTTGGGAGAAGCCACCCATGAATCCGGATTGTAATCCTATCAGTTAGAAGTTGTCAGTTAAGAGCTTACGACCGATAAGAAATTCGTCACAGATCTTCGCCGATCAGACACGGAAAGAAGAAAAGCCGCACTCGCGGGTTCATATCTTTGCGATACGCGGTCTCCCGCCATAATTTGCGATCCCGAACTTGATTCGCGTGCGAACTGGGTTAATCCATGGCGTAACATCTGACCTCTACTCGCCCGCAACAGTGAGTCCGTCAATCCTGATGGTGGGAGAGGCAACCGCACCTCGGAACTCCAAGTCGCTGCCAACCGCTGTCAGGTTGAACAGCATGTCTTTCAAATTGCCAGCGACGGTGATTTCCTCGACGGGGTAAGTGACCTCACCGTTGTGAATCCACATGCCGCCAGCGCCACGGGAAAAATCACCTGTGACCAGGTTGACTCCAAATCCCAGAAATTCGGTCAGATATAGGCCATCGGAAACTTCACCGATGATCTGTTCGCCTGTGCGTCCGCCTGGCTCCAGAAAGAAGTTCCCGGCGCCGATGCCAGGGTTGCCTGCCAGTCCGCGGGCAGCATTGCCGGTGGTTTTCAGACCCAGCTTCCGTGCCGTGTAGGAGTTGAGCAGGTAGGATTTGAGCACGCCATTTTCGATCACCACCGTGCGTCGCGTAGGCACGCCCTCGCTATCGAATGGGCTGGAACCGAAACCACCCCGCATGGTGCCATCGTCAATGACGGTCACGTTTTCTCCGGCGACGCGATCGCCCAGCTTGCCGGCCAAGAAGGACGCTCCGCGGTATATCATGTCGCCATTCACCGCTTCGCAAATTTCGCCCAGTAATGACCGCGCCACCTGCGGATCGAAGACGACGGGAACGCGCGCGGTCTTGACCTTGCGTGCTCCCAGGCGTCGCAGTGCGCGCTCTGCAGCCACGCGGCCAACCTGTTCCGGCGATTCCAGTTGTGCCAGCTTTCGCGCCACCGAGTACCAGTAATCCCGTTGCATGGCGCCGTTGTCATCCCGAGCGATCGGCACTGCTGAAACAGAACAGTAAGACCGGCTGTACTCGCCGGCAAAGCCGCTCGAGGTTGCAAGCGCCTTCCGGCCGGTAGCTGCGTCGAAGGTCCCTCCCTCCGAGTTGCGGATGCGAGCATCGGTTGCCATAGCAGCCTTTTCTGCGCGGCGGGCGTAGTCGATACGGTCGGCGGTGGACAGCGAATAGACGTCTTCGTAATAAAGGTCAAGGTCGTCGGGAATCGCGCCCATTTCAGCAATCTCAGGGAGGCCGGAAAAAGGGTCTTCGCTGGTAACCTGGGCCAGCGCCACGGCGGAGTCCACCATGTGCCGTAGGCCGGTCGCGGACAAGTCAGAACTGTACGTCGAGGCGGCCCGCTTGCCAAAGAAGACGCGCACTCCCGCCGCCTTCGAGCCGGATTCCTTCAGGGACTCGACTTCACCCAATCGCACGACCGTCGAGAATTCATTTCCTTCGTTAACCACGGCTTCCGCCTCAGTCGCCCCGGATGCGACGGCGCGCCGTACGATGTCAGATGCAATCTCCTCTAAGTTCATTTGCAAGTTAGATTCTCCGTTTGGATTCGACTTTTCGCCGCAGATCAAAGCTGGTTAACGCGGATCAAACCGAGAACCGCTAATCGAAGTCTACGTTAGTTCTAGCTTGACGGCGAGTACACCTGAATTCCTGCTGCCAGTTCTTCTTCGGGGACAATTGGCAATTCGATCCAGTCTCCAAGCGGAAGAGCATCCAAAGGCAACCGGTCACGCCATATTGCAATGCGCAGCTTTACAATTCCTGCTACCTGCGCCGATGCACCGGGAGGCGCGCCCAGCAGAATGGCAAGTGGCAGTTTGAAGTCAAAATACTGGCGTAGCGCGACCGCGGCATCGAGGTTTGGCCCATCCGAATCCGCCAAGATCGTCTTGCCGTCCTGTCCGTACAACCGCCATGAAGCTATCACGGGATGCTTAACCGAAACCTCGAGCGTAAGCGAGCGGAACACTTTGGAATCTTTGGCTGGCTTGCACTCAAAATTGACGCGAATTTCGAAGTCACCTTCCGGAGGCACCGCGAAGTTCAGGCGGCCATAAAGGTAATTTGCGTCAATTCCGGCATGGACTGACTCAAGAAGAAACTGTTTTCCATGCATCGCGCCGGCACGGCGGTCAGAGGTGTACACAGCGGCACCGATCCAGTCAAAATAGCGCTCGAACTGAGCGCCAATGCGCGGATGAACGTACGAGGTCTGAGCAACAAACGTTGGCCGGTCCGTGGCACTTGCCACCGGCTGGGCAAGATAGTCTGGTGGCTGCGCTCCCAAGGCCAGATAAATATTTGACAAGTGCTTGCGATAAAGTTCGTCGAAGTCCCTATCGTTGACGCTGTGGTGTTCAGGACCATACCACCAGTTCCAGTCGCTGCCCTCCGCGATCAATACTTCTTCGTACGCCAGGGCCCGCTGTTCTGCAGTAGCGGTCATGCCAAAGGTGGCATAGAAATCGCGTGCTGCCGAAAGGTAATCCCAGGCTCGGTTGTCTTCAGGAGCGCCGATCCAGACATTGAAGTTGGCGTTGATCCAGGACCCTGGAACGAGGGTCCAATCGTCAGGCCGTGTCTGGCTGTCGGCAACAACGGAAACGGGTTGTGGCGTGGAATTCTCGCCGCGAGCGGAGAGCTGCGAACCGCGAGCCGGCGCTGACCTCGACAGTCGACTTGCAACTTGTTCGCACGCCACTGCTTCCGATACAGTCACCGTCCGGATCTGGGCGTCCCGACAAATGGCATCGTATAAACGACGCAGGAATTCACGGCCGCTTTCTGGAAAGTATTCCCATGCATTTTCGCCGTCGAGGATCACGGAGATCGTGGCACTCTTTCCGTTGGCGAGGAGCGGCTTGGCAGCCGTTTTTACCCGCCGGACAAAGTCCGAGGCGGCTTCGGCGGCGGGAACCGTCGCATACACGAAACCAATCAAGTCCGAGAGGACGCGGTCGCGGAACAAGAGGCTAATAGACCGTTCCCCTATCTTGCGCCGGTACACCCGGTACAAGCGGTCCGCCCCGTGAGCATCCAGAATGCCCTCATGGTCGCGAGCAAAGGCGAAGTTAAGCGAACGCGCCAATACACCTTCATCGCTGGCCAGCCAGTCCAGGCCGGCTCCCGCGGTGATTGGCAGAACCGCCTCGGACACGCTCCCCTCAGACGGCCACGCCCCTCGCGGTCGCATGCCAAAGACTCGTTCGTGCAGATCGATCCCTCGTAGCAATTGTGTTTGGGCATCTTCCGGGTGGCAAAAGCGGTGTTGCGGCAATTTTAGGCCAGGAGATGAAGCCGCTCCGCTATCGGTGTCGCACAGCAAGGGGAGAATGGGATGGTAAAACGGCGAAATGGAAATCTCAATGGAACCCCGTTGCGCAGCCTTCGCGTAAGCGGGCAAAACGCGGCCTAAGCGCTCGTGCTGCCAGTGCATTACTTGCCGTTGCTCGTGAACAGTAAAACCGCGACCTTTGGTCGCCAAAGCCGCAATCTCCGGTTCCTTCAGAAAGAACTCGTCGAACCAAGCTAGCTGGGAGAGCACTTGCAGATCTGCCAAGTCCTGGGTGTTAAAACGTGGCAACGCGCGATCTGGATTCGACCCGGCGCCGCTAAACCGAAGAAATAATTCCTCATAGCGAGGATAACGCGCAATCATTCGCGAGGGATTCGCCTGAAATAGATATGCAAGTGCGAAGCGCCGCTCCTCCGGCGATAAGTCCGCCGCTGGCTTGGCCGCAACTTCAAAGAAGGGATCATGGGCGAGGCCGCCTGAATACTCTTCAATTTGCAGGACGAGGGAGGGTACCAGATTGAAGGTTTGCCGCATGTCCGGGAACTCGTCTAATAGCTTGACCATGCCGTAATAGTCTTTGAGGGCATGCAGGCGGACCCACGGCAGGCGGTATTGACCGGTGACCAGATCCTTGTAAAAAGGCTGGTGCATGTGCCAGAGAAATACGAGACGGATGTCAGGCATGCTTCATCAAGAGTTGTAACACCGGAACCGCCACGATGTCAGCAAGAGAACTAATTTGGCGATTCACAAGGGGCGGGTGAAAGTCGGACGGTCGGATTCCTATAACGTCCCACATCTTCTCCAATGGCTGAGGGCAAAGTCTTAGTCCAATTCAGGCCGCGGATTTGCCTACGCGACTAATTCTAAGCTGTTTATCCGAGGGATTCTGACAGAAGGCGAGCCTGCTGAAACCTCCCACATCGCCGCGCAATGGCTTTTCTAAGGTGCCCGGATTATACTCGCTAGCGTCGGTGGGAGCTAAGAGTTACTAACCAACAACCCTTAGGCTTCCGGCGAATTGCACGACCGGGCATCACTGGCGATGTTATCGATCAAGCCACACACTCGAGCGCTTATTACTGAGGTATTGCGTGTACTGCAGCCCCACTTTCCGCAGATTGCGGAGGCTTGGCGGCAGCGCATGCACGCTGAGTTTGCGTTTGATGACCATGTATTGCAGACACTGGAGCGGCTGAGCATCAGCGGCGGATATGAGTTTTTCTGCGAAGGGAATTTCGAAGCCTTTGTCGAAAATCTGCGTTACTACGGAACCCGCCTGGCAAAATTTCGTGTGGACACACGAGCCGTTGCCCGCTCTCTCGAGTTTGACGTTGACCTTTGCGAGCTGTATTTGGCGCCGCTTGGCCCGGAAAGAAGGGCCGAGGCACAGGCGGCCCTGGAAATGCTTTCCTCACAGACCTTCGTCGAAATTTCGGGAGCGTATTTTGACACCCAAAAGAAGGAATTGGCCGCCCTGCTGGCAGTAATCGACGCGGAACTCCGGGCAGAAAACCTGGAAGCCTTGCTGGAGCGCACTCTGCACATTACGGCAGAGACTTTTGGCGCCACCACTGGATTGGTTCTTCTTCGCGAGCCTGAAGGCGACGTGCTTCGCGCAAAGGCTGGGGTAGGGTTCGACGACCGTCTGGACGAGGAGATCCAGGTCAACCTGGGAGTGGGGTTTACCGGCACAATTGCCCAAACAGGAGAGCCGGCGATGCTCGCGGATGTCGACTGTTGCAAGGATGTTGTTCATCCCATCTTGTGCGCCAAGGCGCGGGCGCTCTGGGGAGTTCCGCTGAAGCACGGTGACAAGGTCATTGGTGTGCTGTTGATAGGCTTTGAGCGGTCTTACGAGTGGTTTCCAACCGAACGAGAGCTACTGCGCGCGATTGCCGATCGCTCAGCGATTGCCATTGACCGGGCGCGGATGACTGACTCTCTGCGGGAACGCGAAATGCGAATCGCCGAACTATCCGCCCATCTGCTCCAGGTGCAGGAACAGGAGCGCAAGCACATAAGCCGCGAGCTTCATGATGAAACAGGTCAGGCGCTGATGGTGATTCGGTTGTACCTGGGCATGCTCGAGACCTCTTTGGACGGTCGTGCGTCCCGGGCCAGGGTACGCGAAACCTTGGCAGTCGTTGACCGGACAATTGAAGGCCTGCGGCGAATCATAGGACGCCTCGCTCCGTTGGTCCTGCAGGAATTGGGGCTGGTGGCAGCTATCCGTAAGGAGGCCAAAGACCTTGCCAAGAGCACGGGAGTTAAGACGCGTGTGGCGATCAGCGCCGATGTTGGGCGTTTGGCTGGAGACATCGAGGCGGCCATTTATCGTGTGGTACAGGAAGCACTGCACAACGTTGCCAAGCATGCCCAGGCGCGAAGTGTGAATGTTCATATGTCGCGCGACGGCGACGATGTGCACTTGTTGATTGAGGATGATGGTGTTGGTTTTGCCAGCCGTCGTCCCCTTAATCAGCAAAGGCCGGCGTTCGGTCTGGCCGGGATGCGCGAACGGATCAGCATGTTAGGTGGCACGGTTAAGATCGTTTCCGCAAAAAGCAACGGTACGCGCCTGGAGATCAGAGTGCCTGCGGAGCGGAGCGGCCTGGAAACAATGTTTCCCGGTGCGTCATTGGAGTTGACTCCTTTGGGGCGGAGCGCAGGCGCCGGAGACACGCCAAACTAGGATGCGCTCTGCAGTTCACGTTCTCCTTCGTCGCGACCAACGCCCAGCGTGGAACTTGAATTGGACAACGTCAAAAGTGGAACGGAGAATATGCCAAAAATAAAATGCTTGTTGGTTGATGATCATACTTTGTTCCGGCAAGGGGTTCGCCGGTTGCTTGAATCGGAGAGCGATTTCGAGGTGGTTGGCGAGTCGCCGGATGCGGGTGACGCTGTGGAGAAGGCCCGCGAACTGCGACCCGACATCGTGCTCATGGATATCGGCATGCCTGGCCTTTCATCGTTCGAGGCGTCCCGACATATTCGCAAGAATCGCCCTGAAACCAAGGTCTTGTTCCTTACCATGTACGAAGACGAGGACTACCTGGTGCAGGGGCTGGAGGTCGGAGCCGCCGGATACGTCCTGAAGGATACGCCTTCTACGCAGTTAGTTACGGCGGTTCGCGATGTTTACAAAGGCGGCAAATACCTCAGCTCTCAGGTGCTCAGTAAATTGGTCGAGGACTTCCGCTCCCGCGTGCGCGACTCCAAAATGCGTCCACGCATCTCCACGCTGACGCCGCGCGAGCGTGAGATTTTGAAACTGCTGGCCGAGGGTAACTCCGTGAAGGAAATTGCCGTAATGCTGGCACTACGCGTCAAGACTGTCGAGGCGCACAAATTTAATCTGATGCGCAAGCTCGATATTCACAACAAGGCGCAGTTGGTCACCTACGCCATTCAGAAGAAGATCATAAAGATTCCCGTAAACCAATAGAAAAACTCGCTGGCTGCGGATTTGACGGCGAAAATCGGACTGGACCAATTTCTTGTTCGTGGAGCGTTCGTAAGACTCCACG
>JBEKOS010000133.1:0-9293 GCA_049521535.1 Terriglobales bacterium
ATATTGCAGGCGATCCATGCGGCCGACGTCCTTGGCTATTTCGGGGATCGCCGTCTTGTCGGATTCGTGCTTGCCGGTATAGGACGGATCGATCTTCGTAAGGCGCACCTTCGAGCCGGGCTGGACGATGAATTGTTTTCGGTAGTTCATGCTGGCCTCCGGGCTTAGGTGCGTGAGCCGCCGCCGCCTCGCCGAGCCTCTTTGAAGCTATATCGCAAGCTGCTGGTATTTTCCTCTATCATTTAGATGGTGGATCCTTTCAGGCAATTAATGTCTTCGACAGGTGTTCGTAACGTAGTGCTACTAATTTCATTGGGTTGCTCCCTATTGGAGCGCAAACCCACGCTCAATGCTATCGCGCCAGCTAATATTAGGACGACGCGATCATGACAGATTCGATCGATGCAGCGCGAAATGAGTGTTCAACTTCGATGCAGGAGCCTCTCCTACACACCTGGTTGATTGTCGAGGACGAGGGGCCGCTGCTGCAACGCCTTGTGCGTGAGATGGAAGCGCGAGGCTTTAAGGTGACTACTGCTATATCGGTCGCCGATGGTTTGGCCAAAATTCGGTTGAACGCACCCGCATATGCCCTGGTGGAAATGCGACTGAACGACGGCTGCGGGCTGGAGGTCATTTCAGCACTCAGGCAGCAACGGCCCGATGCACGCGCGATCGTTCAGACAGGGTACGGCAATATTGCAACCGCCGTCCGCGCAGTGAAGCTCGGCGCCGTCGACTATCTCACTAAACCTGCGGAAGCGGATGACATCGTCTTTGCACTGCTCGCGCCGAAAGGTTGCAAGGCCGAGCCGCCGCAGCATCCCATGTCGGCGCCGCGCGTGCGCTGGGAGCACATCCAGGGCGTCTACGAAATGTGCGGGCGGAACGCGTCAGAGACCGCGCGGCGCCTGGCCATGCACCGGCGCACGTTGCAGCGGATTCTTGCCAAACGAGCGCCTCAATGAGTGCTATTTATTTCGATTCTGGCCAAGGAAAGCACTCCGTGCTGATGCGGGTGAAGACCGCGGATGCCATTAGGTTTGTCGCTGTCCCGCTCGGCAAGGTCTGACGATAAAAGAACGCCCGCGATGGTGCCTTCGTCTCAGGCAGGCGTTACAATCAACGGGCTAACTTTGGGGGGACGGGCTCGGCCCGTCCCCCCATCTCACTTCTTTCGGGGACGATCCGTGAGCGAACACAACGCGCGCTGTGCGCCGGCATAATGCGCGGTGCCGGCAGCGGCCGTAACCGCCAGTGCGCTCGGCATGATCGGCGCCATGCCATTTGCGCTAGCGGATAGTAGGAAGATACGGTCATGACAAAATTGATAATACAATCAGTCGCCATCACCGAATCCGCTTTTATTTGCGTGCTTCCAGCGCCACGGCGATCAGCGAGGCGCCACCGAACATCAAATCGATGCCCACGAGAAGGCCGAACGCCCAGATGAGTGCACCCGGCAAACCGGAGATGAGGATACCGGCGAGAATCAGATCGATGACGCCATTTACCAGCATCCACTCCCATTTTCCCGATAGCTCACGTCGATGGGTGATGGCTAGGATAATGATCAAAATGCCATCGACAATGAAAAAGGCGGTCAGCACATAGGTCAAGGTGACCACCCCTTGAAGCAGATTCCACAGCAATACGCCGCCGGCGATCATCGCCACGAGCGCTGAGAGCAACGACCATCTAAATCCCGGTGCTTGCCGCGCTCTCAATGTGGCGACGAGCCCCAGGATCCCCGCGATAAGGAACAGCCATCCCAGAAAGACGCCGGCGAAAAGGCCTGCAATGGGCGGAACGATGATCGCGGCAAGTCCAAGGACGCTCAAACCGAACCCCTCGGCCAGAAACAGGCCCCAGTAGTCGTGCATCGATTGGTGCTGAGCGGCCGCCGCGTTGTGATTGGCCGATGGCTTCATAGGTGATACGGCTCGCGCTCCTTCGCTTCCTAACAACGGGATGCTACCGGCAGGACCGGCCACTGGGCGGCCCTGTACAGATGCCGGCAGTTGCTCGTCTCGGGCTTTGCCGGCCATACCACGTCGCAACCTCGCAAAGATTCGACGTCTATATACATGTGCGAGGATGACAATCAGCGCGATTAAGACAAAGACCGTACCCAGAAATCTCAGCCTGTGAACGACTGCCTTAATGTCCGCTCCGTGCACGCCAAGATAGAACCCGATCGTAGTCCAGATCAGAACCCACAGCGCGCCACCGACTGCGTTGAACACCAGAAACCGCCGCCAATCCATCTCCAGTGTGCCAGCGACAATACCGTTCAATTGACGCAGCACGTTGAGGAAGCGTGCGAAGCCGACGGTCAGGGGACCATAGCGCGCGAAGACCGCCTCGACCTTACGTAGGCGCTCTGCAGTCAATCCGATTTTTCCTCCGTAACGCCCTAAAAGTTTGCGGCCAAGCAACCGGCCAATGAGGTATCCGATATTGTCGCCGATGACAGCACCCGCCCACGCGGCAAAGAAAAGTGCAGAGAACGAGAGATCACCGCGGCCGGCCAGAATTGCTGCAACTAGGAGTAATGACTCGCCGGGGAGCGGCACTCCGAACGACTCGAGGGTCAGAATCACGAAGACGGCAACAACACCGTATTGATGAAGCCATGGCGCCAGCGTTCCCAGCACATGTCCGAATTCTATCATGGGCGAGTCCGATCGATGCTCCTCAACGCCTCACCCAGGACTTTAGACTTTGGCTTTTGGATCTTCGCCAAAGAAAAATCCAACGCTACCAGAGCGGACACGGGGAGGTTTGCGGCTTCAGGCGATGCCGGCATAGGTCGCCTTCACCGTTTCGTTTTCTACAAGTTTAACAACGGGACTATGAGAAGGAGAAAGACGGCGGCTTCCGCTGGCCATAATTGCTTGGAATCATAGTAGGCTTCAAACACTGGAACGCATCAGGTAGCGAAACCCATGGCACCCCTCGCGATACGAAGGGCCGGCAATGAAACGAAAGGGGAAAACTCCGTTGGCGCGAGCGTGAGGTGGCGTTATCAGGATATCTACCGCGTTGGGTCGCGGTCGCGTGGATGGTCGTAACGCCGGCTTTCGCGGCCGGTCAACCGGTGCAGCCAGCTGTCGCCGCTCGCGACTAAAACCGCGCCGGTGCCGGACCTCGATTATTTCGTGCCGCGGCCGGTCCTCGTCTTTTCGGGGCGAGTTCGGAGCGCGCTTTTGGTACGGCAGCGCAAAGACCGGCAAAAGACTCGTGAATGAGTGCTGTCTCGCGTCCAACGGCGAGTGCGAGCGTGCAACCGTTTTGTCGAGGGCGTCCGGTCCATGCAACAGCGCAAGTAGATCACCAGAACTTCGTCGGACGAGCACGTTGGGCCGTGTCGTCTTCTGTAGCTCATGCTTAAGCAGGACAAAGCGCGGTTCGAGCGGATGCCTTTTGGCCCCGCCGATGCCATCGCGGAACGTCACTTGGCCGATCCATTGGCGCGCAATGCCGGCGCCGATATCGGGCTTGTTCTGATGGTCGTCGGCTTGGTATTGGGACAAGGACGATGAGTCCCGCGCCTTTGCCAAGCGATTCATGGCGCGGAATCCCACCGGCTTGGCGCGGCTTTGGCTTCTGGCTGAGGCGCGGCTTTGAGTGGATCGAAAATCCGATATGCGAGCAGTTTCACGCGGTCATTCACGAGGAACCACATCAGAGCATAGCCCCACACAAACATCGCCCAGCCCCAGCCAAGCGGAGTCATGAATACGCCATACACCGCAATCAGGGTTGCCAGCGCTTGCGTGCCGAGCACCGCGACCCACAGAATCCGCGCTGGGCGTATTGACCAGAACGGACCGCGGGTGCGCGTCAGGAAAATCGTCAGATGTCCGGCAACGGATAGCTTCAGGTACATCAGCGTCTGGATGTGCGCGCGGTCGAGATGAAAAACGCGCTCGCTAAGATAAAACAAGCCAAACGCAGCCACGACGCCAATGATGCCCAAGACCGTGGCGATCCCCAGCACCAGGCGCATATTCCAGGCCTCGGGCTTATCCTTGTAATGAACATTGTCGTAGGCGATGGACAGAATGGCGCCATCGTTGAGCAACGCCAGCATCACAATCATTACGGCGGTCAACGGATAAAAGTTGAAGACCAGAATCGCCAGAGTCATGAACAGCAGCACGCGCAGCGTCTCGGCGATGCGGTAGATCGCGTAGCTGTTCATGCGCTGGAAGATACGGCGGCTCTCCTTGATCGCGTCGATGATTACCGACAGGCCTCGTGTTATCAGCACGATGGCCGCCGCCGCGCGCGCCGCATCCGTCGCGCCTGAAACGGCGATTCCGCAGTCGGCCTTCTTCAGCGCGGGGGCATCATTCACCCCGTCGCCAGTCATGCCAACGATGTGACCGCATTTTTGCAAGTCAGCGACGATATGGAACTTGTGTTTGGGGAACACCTGGGCGAAACCATCGGCCTGCTCGATGGCCGTCGCCACCGTCATCGTTGTTTGTTTCTTCTCATCGCCTAGGCTGCTGGCATCTAGAATATTTGTGCCCATCCCCAGTGTCTTGGCGGTTTCCCGGGCGATGGCCAGCGCATCGCCGGTCACCATCTTGACCTTCACGCCCATATGTTGCGCGGTCGCGATGGTTGCCTTGGCGTCCTCCCGTGGCGGATCGAACAGCGGCAGCACACCGAGAAACTGCCATTCGCCATCTCCCTCGGCCCGCGCCACGCCCAGTGAACGAAAGCCGCGCGTGGCAAATTCGTTGACCGCTTTGTCGACGGCGGCCCTCACCTCTACTGCGTTGGCCGACAATGCCAAGATCACCTGCGGCGCGCCCTTTGTCACTTTGAACGCCTTCCCATCAGGACCCGTGATGGCAGCCTCAGTGCGTTTACGCACCGGATCGAACGGCTGGAAATGGCCCACCTTGTAGCTTTTCAAGGCCTGATCGTTTTTAAGGCCACCCAGAACGGCGAGGTCGATAGTGTCGTTATTGTCGGCACGTGACGCCAGCGCGGCGTTGAAGAGGACTTGTTCGGTGGGGACGTGGTTCACGCTGAAGGGATCGCCGAGGGTCAGCTTGTTCTGAGTCAGCGTACCGGTCTTGTCGGCGCACAGCACGTCCACGCCCGCCAATTCCTCGATGGCCACCAATCGAGTCACAATCGCCTGTTTTTTGGCCAGCAGGCGCGCGCCAACCGCCATCGTCACCGACAGCACGGTGGGCATCGCCACGGGAATCGCAGCTACGGTGAGTACCAAGGCGAACTGCAGCGTGGTCAGGATCGGGTCGCCGCGGAGGATCGCAAAGGCGATAATCGTCGCCACCAGAACCACCGCCAGAACGATCAGGTAATTGCCGATCTTGAGCACCGCGCGTTGAAAGTGACTAACGGTTTGCGCCCCCTGCACCAGTTCCGCCGTCTTGCCGATGTAGGTGTTCGCACCCGTGGCATAAACCAGTGCGCCAACTTCGCCCTGACGAACGATCGAACCGGAAAATACTGCCTCACCGGATTTGCGTGTGGCGGGTAGCGATTCTCCGGTTAGCGCTGACTGATCGACTTCGATCGGGTCGCCTTCCAGCAAGCGTGCATCCGCCGGTACAATGTCGCCCATACGGACGCGGACGACGTCGCCCGGCACCAACTCACGCGCGGCCGGGTTTACCCACTTGCCGTCACGTTTCACCCTTGCCTTGATTGCCAGCGTCGCCTTGAGCGCAGCGATAGCGTTGCCCGCCTGGTGTTCTTCCAGAACCCGACTACGGCGTTGGCCAGAAGCAGAACGAGGATGATGCCAAAGTCCGGCCAATGCTGGGCTACCGCCGACAATATCACCGCCGCTTCGATCATCCACGGGATGGGACCCCAAAAGTAGCCAAGGAATTTCAGAAGCTCATTGGTCTTCTTTTCCGCAATTTCGTTTGGCCCATATTGGGTCAGCCGCTTTTGCGCCTCGGCTTGAGTGAGGCCATCCGCCGACGACCCCAATTTTCTCTCTACCTCTTCCAGCGGCAGAGATTTCAAATCGTCCTTTGCATCAGGCTTCGGTCCCAGTTTGGCGTCGGGAGCCGTCGGCTGGTCGCTATTGGTTTTCATGGCCGGTGTTCCTTCTTTTCAGCGCAGCGACGGGCGAACAAGCGCCATCGTATGCTGCGCGATCATTAGTTCCTCGTTGGTGGGGATGACCCAGACCGACACGCCGCTATCTGTGCGGGAAATGCGCGGACCGCCTAATGTGTTCGCCTGCTCATCCAGTTTCACGCCAAGCCGCGAAAGCTTGGCGCACAGTGCCGGGCGGATCGGGGCGGAGTGCTCGCCGATGCCGGCGGTCATTTGGACAGCGGCATTTTACCTGAGGCTCGAAAACTACATTGCCGGATTAGCCAACAGTTGCTTTAGCGCCTCCATCGCTTTTCCGAATTTATCCCAATTGCCCTGCTGCATCGCCTTCTGGGCGTCGTCAAACCGCAGTCTCGCCTGGTCGGAGTCCAACTGGCTTGTGGTCGCCTTCACCGGGGCGCCGGTTGTTTGCGCTGTGCCTGCCCCTTGGGGCTGCTGCGTACCGAAAAGCGCGTTGAGCGCCTCGTCGAGTGTTGGCTCCATGACGACTTTGTCGCCGGCCACCGCGATGACACGCTTCAGCTGCGGAAAGTTCGTGCCTTCGGCTTTTAGGTATAACGGCACCACGTACAAGAACGAGTTTTCGATCGGAGTGACGATCTGCTTTCCGCGAATGACCCGCGACCCTTGTTGGTTCCAAAGCGTAAGCTGCTGAGAAATTGTAGTGTTTTGATCGATCATCGCTTCGACCTGGTTTGGTCCGTAGATGAGCTTCTCCTTCGGAAGCTCGTAAAAGAGCATCTTGCCGTATTCGGGAAAATCGGACCTGGCGGCCATCCAGGAGATCATGTTGTCCCGGTTTTGCGGCGTGAAAGGAGTCATGAGCAGGTACTCAAGCTGGTCGCTGCCCGGGAGCTTGGTCAGGATGTAATAGGGCTCCATAGGCTGCGATTGGCCTTCGTATTTTTCCATTGGCGCCGTCCAAAGATCTTCCCGGTTGTAGAAAACCTGAGGATCCGTCATGTGAAAGGTTCTGTATTGGTCGGCTTGGATCGTGAAGAGATTTTCTGGATAGCGCAGGTGCTTCTTGAGATCCGCGGACAGCTCGCTCAGTTCATTGAACACGCCGGGAAACGCCAGCCGATAGGCGGTTAGAACGGGATCTTTGGGATCCATCACGTAAAACCGCACGGTTCCGTCGTACATGTCCACGACCGCCTTCACGGAATTTCGGATGTAGTTCAGTCCATCAAAGGCTGCCGTGGAGCGGCCTTCGGTCCCTCCCGTGTCCGGGTCTTGGGCTCGACTCGTCGTTGCAGCACTCGAACTTTGCCCGAACGTCGTTCGCTCCGGATTAGCGTACGGAAAGTAATTCGAGACCGTGTAGGCATCCTGTATCCAGTACAGCTTACCCTCGCTCAACACGGCGTACGGATCATTGTCGAGGCGCAAGAACGGAGCGATCTGTGCAACGCGCTCGCGAACGTCTCGATAGAATTGGATCCGGCTCTCAGGCTTAAGATAAGAGGTCAATAGAATGTTGACGTCAGCTTTGGTCCAGGCAAATAAAAGCCTTTTCCAAGCACTGTCTAACGGGACCCCGCCTTTTCCGGCGTAGCTCGTATAGACATTGTCGTTGCCCTTGGGGTAGTCGAACTCTTTGATTCCGGTCGCGACGATCCGATACCCGGGCATAGACTGTCCGAAGTAGATGGCGGGCTGGGTTATGGTCAGGCCGAAGGCTGACTCGGCTGGGACGTTCTCAAGGGTGTATTGCGGAAACCCTCCGCCGACGGTCTTCGAGACGAAGTTCATGACCACGCCGTAGCCGTGCGTGAATTGCAGATACTGGTTGACCCACGTTTGCGCTTTTACGGGAAGTTCCGGCGACAGCTCGCGCGCAGAAAGCATGACCTGATGATAGCCGTCCGCCAAGCGATAACGGTCGGTATCCACGTTATAGAACTGGTAGTAGAGGCGTATCGCCTGGGTCTGTTGAAAGGTCTGAAGCAGCGGACGCGAGTCCCATAAGCGAATGTTCTGGATCGTGTCTTGGTTCCTGGCGATCACGTCGGGGGTCAGGTCTGCCAGAGCTGGATATGACGTTTCCTGGATTGCATCCAACTGGAAGGCCTTCCGGGTGAAGTCGATGTAATTTCTCAGGTACGGCGTCTCGAGCGCCAGCTCGCTTGGCTGCACAAAAAATTTCTGGAAGGCGAAGGGAAGCAGAGTTAGACCAATAATCCACAGGGCCACGTACGCTCCGGCTCCCATAGCCAATATCTTAAGGCGCGGGCGGAAGAAATTGAGCGCGAGCAGCACGCATGCCACGGCCGAGATGCCGACCATGATCCAGAGCGTCACCCGCGTTACATGATCCGCCGCATAGCCAGCGCCATAGACGACGCCCAGAGTGGAATAGACGAGTTCGTAGTGATCGAGGTAAAAACCCCATCCAAAACCGGCGACCAGAATAAAAAGAAGCACTGAAAGATGTGACAGGGCGTTGCCGCTGACCGCGATCCTTCCGCTGCCGCTTGCTCGCTGTAATCCAAAGAACACGTAGAGACCAAGCACGATCGCAAGCGTCAACAACGTCAGCGCCGTCAGGCTGCTTTGCAACAAAAGATAGAAGGGCAGGTGAAAAACATAAAACCCGACATCAACCCCGAAAAGCGGATCGGAAATTCCGAAGGACCCGCCGTAGCGAAAGCGGAGGTAAGTATCCCATTCGGAATTGAAGCCACTCGCAAGAAACAATGCGACGCCGCCGCCGATGAGTATGACAGCCAGGTTCAATAGGCTGGGAGGCAATTCAATACTTGTCCGCGTGCCTGCACCGGTAGGGGATGAAAACGTAAACTTCCGCGCTCGACCGTCTCCGTGGAAAGCGCCGCTATTTTTGGCCGTCTGGCGAAGATTGATCCAAAGGTACAGAAACGCGAGCACGAATGCCGAGCAGAACATCCCCCACTGGACCGAGAGAATCGTCCAAAAGATGCCAGTGTAGTCGAGCTGCCGCATCCACAGCCATTTCTCCAGATAACCGGCGACACCTGCTAGAATGACGATGAGTAAGACTGCGGACCCAATTATGAGTAGCAACGGATGCCGGAAAGCGCCGCGAGTACCCGCAGCATCAACGTTTTGGTGCGCAGCCAATGTTCGTGATTCGACAATAGCCGGATTCATGGCCGCGACTCCTTGCTCGATCGGTCGTCCTCAGCCTCTCATAA
>JBEKOS010000134.1:0-9283 GCA_049521535.1 Terriglobales bacterium
CAGAGTGTTCATTCGTGGTTGCCTACATTACCGGGGCCGGCGTTCCATCCGACCACCTGCCGGTGGGAACCATGAAGACGTCGATTGGTTCCGGAGCGCCATTGAACTGTGGGTTCAACATGACGGGAGATCCGGGCAGATCAGCGCCCCAGACAGCACCGTCCATGAGCGGAGTGTAAAACATCAGGTGAGCCATCCAGTGGTGGTCGCCCTCATCGGTAAGGTACTGCTGTTTCGACATCATGTAGCTCATTGCTCCAGGCTCCAGGGGCGGCAGTTCCTTTCTCTCGTATGCGGCTTTGAGAGCATCAATGATCTGCGCTTTCGACTTCCCAGCCAGAACCATCTCCGTCCTCTTGTAGGTGATTGGAAAGACGGATCGAGCGGCCGGCGGATTAAGGCAGAGCGGGCCTCGAACCTTGGGGTTCCAAAAATTTGCCGCAAGATCACCTTCAAATGGACCCATCCACGCTCGCTCCACGGCGCACACAAAACCGTTCTTGCCTTCGACGGCAGTCTCATAGCCATGTCGCCCGAGGACCAGAATCTTCGCGTCGCGGGATATGGCCTCCGGGGCCGCGCTTCGCGCCAAGGCGATCTCGGCGTTGCGATCCGCCATGAGGTATTGCTCGATGGGAGCCATACTCGGATACGACATCTGACGATCCTGTGCCCGCGCCTGCCAGGCCGCGCCGAGGATAAGAATTAGTGCGAAGCTCGTACTCGCAATCGCCTGAGATCTCCTTCGGTTCATCACTTCCTCCTGTGTTGGCTGAGTCTCACTGCAGTTGTTATTCAGAGGGACAGATCCAATCGTCTTTCTCCCTCCATCAGTCTCTCGTCCGCTCTCGCCGATGTCGTGGCAGGCGCGGTTCAACGCTTCTGGTACGGGTGGAAGATGTAGTCCTTCGCCTTCACAGGTGTATGGCACGCGTATCCGCAGTCTGAGAGGCTTGTGGGATCGGCCGTGAACTTGTCCGATGCGGCTTCGTAGTTGAACACCGCGTATCCCCACCCGCCGGTTTTCGAAAATCGCTTGCTGTCCTTTTCCATGACGAAAGCCTGCCTAAAGATGTCTGGCACGTCCACGACGAAGGGCGCTTCCGTGCTCTTCTTCGGCTTCCACTGGAGCTTCGCGATCATGGAGCCATCCGGGAATGGCTGGCCGTTGCCCGGAACGCCGGACTTGAATGCCTTGATCATCGTCGGATTGGCGACGATCACCTTGAGCACTTCGTCGGTCCGGGCGGAAGAGACTACCGCCCAGTCCTCGTATCCCCTGAAGTCGGAGAACGCGATTCCGCTCGGCGATTTCAGCGAGTATTTGTCCTGCGCGTAAACGGCCGTGGCGACGAGGACGGCGAGCGCTGCCACGGCTGTCGCAACGATGGTAAAGCCGGCGACACGTCCCACGGCGGCGCTTGTTTCTAACTTCTGTTCTTGTTGTTCTCGCGCCAGAGGTTTCGTCACAACTTCATACATGGGTGTTCTCCTTCATGAGAAAATGTTCCACGGCCGATCAGCGTGCGCCTCGAACGATTGCGAATAACCGCTACCAGCGGCGAGCGGGAGCGGCGCCATCCACGTGGAGAATCTCTCCGCTCACATGACCCGCCTGTGCCAGGTAAAGAACGGCATCGACAATATCCTTCACCGTTGCCTTTTTCTCAGCCGGCTCCAACACCGAGTTATTGGGAGCATTGCGGTGCATTTGTGTATCCACAACGCCGGGGGCTACGGCATTAAAGCGGATGCCGTCTTTTGCATACTCGATGGCGAGGTTCTGCGTCGCTGAATTCAAGCCACCCTTCGTAATCATCGAAATCGAGCCATTTTCCCCGGCGATTGGCCGATCGGCAAGCGCCGCGGTAATGCTCACAACGCATCCCGATTTTTGCTTCAACATCTCCTTCACCGTGCGCTGAGTCATGTAGAAGAACCCAAGCAGGTTCGTCGAGACAAGGGCATTGAAGTCCTCGGTAGTGAAGTCAGTGAAAGGCTTGTTTAAGAAGATGCCGGCATTATTCACCAGGACATCGATGGCTCCGAAATGGTTGATTGCTGCTTCGACCGCCTCGGCGGCAGTTTGCTGCTTGTCGATATCGCCTTCGAGGAGAACCAGGCTGCCTGAAGCAGGCAGCCCTGAATTGGAGTGACGTGAGGTTGCGACGACGTTATAACCTTCTTTCAGAAACCCTTCGACCAGGCCCGCGCCAATACCCCCCGATGCTCCGGTTACGATTGCTGTTGATTTGCCAGACATGCAAAACCCTTCGTTTTAGAAGTTCGAGCCCAATAGACAGTTGAGTCGCCGGCCCTCTCAAGCCAGCTTCACCCCGCCCGCCGCGCCACACCCCCTTCGCGTGAAGAACCGACGAATCCTTGCACCAACGCGGCGATCTGATCTGCCGCCGTATCTAATGCAAAATGACCGGCGTCGAGAATGTGAACTTCAGCCTTCGGCACGTCTTTTCTGTAGCGCTCTGGCTCGCCTAAATCAAATGACGGGTCGTATTTGCCCCATATCACCAGCAGGCGCGGCTGCATCTGACGCATCCACGCTTGCCATTTCGGATAGGCGTCCACGTTGGTTCGATAGTCATAGAACAAATCGCTTTGAATCTCAGCCTGCCCGGGCTGGCTGAGAAAATAGAATTCGTCGGTCCAGAGATCGGGGTTGTAGCTTTCCACATTCGGATCGCTTCCGACATGTCGGGTGCGGGTTGCGGCCAGCGAAAGGAGATTTGTGCGCAGCGCACCCTCGTTCGGGGCGCGATCCTCCCAAAAGGCGCGCCGCGTCTTCCAATTCGGACCCAGGCCTTCGTTGTGTGCTACAGCATCCTGGACGATGAGAGCCTCGATCCGGTCCGGATGGGCCAGGGCCATGCGAAAACCCACGGGACCGCCGTAGTCCTGCATGTAAAGCGCATAGCGCGAGAGCCCAAGCGTTTCTGTGAAGTGGTTCATGATTTCTGCGTAGTGATCGAAGGTATACGCAAAGGTCTTCGGCTCCGGCCAGTCGCTGTGCCCAAAACCCGGGTAGTCCGGCGCGACCAGGTGGTAACGATCGGAAAGCCGCGCGAAGAGTGGGTCGAACATCCGCGACGATGAAGGAAGCCCATGGAGCAATAGAATCAGCGGTGCGTCTTTCGGACCCGCCTCTCTGTAGAAAATCGCCAGCCCATCGATCTTTGCGGTTCGATAATGCGTCGGAAACTTCATGGTATGTCCCTTTCCGTTAACTCAGGCGAACAATTGAAGTGATCTGATCAGGGCGGCAACGCCTCCGAGCGTAGCCGGGTACGCTGGCCAATTGCAGTCTTGCTGTTTGCAGTCGCAGCGGTCGCCGGCTTTGTCGCCAAAGCGCCGGATCCCACGGACCAAGTTGACACCCGCATCATCCCAGCCGGCACAATCAGTCCCGAGGGCGCGCCTACGCCGATGTCGGCCGAAATTTCAGTTGTGCTACCCACTCTGTCCTCCGGCAACTCAAGACTGGGAGGATGACCTGCTTTGCAGCATAGCCGCAAGATGCCTTGAGCTTGCCGAAAGACGCAGAAATTTCGGATTCCAATCCCGGTTTTCTTCATCCAACTGTTCATTAATGCTGGTCTGTCCAACCTGGAGGTGAATCATGAAAGCAGTAGTTGTCCACCAATATGGCGGTCCTGAAGTGCTGAAGTTCGAGGAGTACGCTGACCCGGTTCCGGGTCCGGGCGAGGTGCTGGTACGGGTAGCCGCCACGAGCGTGAACCCGATCGACTACAAGCGGCGTGCCGGATTAACGAAGGACTTCTATCCCATGACTTTTCCGGGACTGATAGGAGTCGACATTTCGGGGACCGTCGTGAAGCTTGGGCCGGGAGTGGAAGGCTTTTCCGTCGGCGACCAGGTGTTCGCGATGGCGGACAATACTTACGCCGAACTTTGTGTTGTGAAAGCGGCGATCCTGGCGAGCATCCCCAAGGGGCTCGATTTGATCCAGGCGGCGGCGCTGCCGCTGGTGACGACGACCGGCAACCAGCTCCTTTCCGCTACGGGAATCAAATCGGGCCAGACGGTTCTGGTAGTAGGGGCTGCTGGAAATGTCGGGCGTTCGGCGGTATTCACTGCGAAGGAACGCGGGGCGACCGTGATCGCGGGGGTCTTGAAGAGGCAGATGGATGAGGCGAAGTCGGTCGGCGCGGATCAGGTGGTAGCCACCGACGACGACACCGCGATTGCGAAACTTCCGCCGCTCGATGCGGTGGCGGATGCGGTTGGCGGAAAAACCGCCGAGAAGTTGATCGCCAAGGTGAAGCCGGGAGGTATGTATGCATCGGTTGTCGGACCGCCGCAGAACGCCGCGAAGTACCCATCCGTAAAGGTGGTGCCGGTATTCTCGAAATTCGACAGGAAAACGCTCGAGTTCATGGCCGAAGCGGTGCGGGATGGCAAGCTGGTAATTCCGATTAGCCAGAAACTGCCGCTCAGTGAGGCGGCCGAGGCCCAGGCAGCGGCAGAAAAGGGTGGTGTCGGGAAGATATTGCTAGTGGCTTGAACTCGTTGCCGGACATGCAGCGTCGAAAGGAAAAATCGAAATGAAGAAAGCTCACCGCGGAATTAATCCCGCTTCGAAGCCAAGCGGCGACGGATGCGTGGAATGCCTGGCGTCACCGAAGGGTTGGTGGTTTCATCTTCGCCGGTGTGCGGAGTGCGGGCACATCGGATGCTGTGACAGTTCTCCGAGTCAGCACGCATCAAAGCATGCGGCGGCAACCGGACATCCGATCATATCCAGCTTTGAGCCGGGCGAGGACTGGTTCTACGATTACGAGAAGCGAGGGATGATCAAGGGCGTAGAACTGCTACCACCGCACGCGCATCCCGAAAGCCAACCTGTACCTGGACCCGCAGGAAGGGTGCCAACCAACTGGGAATCGCTCCTAAACTAGTCAAGGTGTCCCGCATAAGCCTTGACGATGAACTCCAAGACCTTGTCATCCTGAGGGAAGCGAAGGGCCTACTGTTTTCTCCCACGAACCAGCGCAAAAGCGGGTCCTTCGCTTCGCTCAAAATGACAACTCAAGTGGGTAAGAAATTAGCCGGGACACCACGCTAGTTTCCGGTTATAGGGGCCGCCGGATGAAACGCTTCCTTTAGACCACTGGCGTTTCCGGCCGAATCCTAATTTTTCGAAGGTTGGAGGCACCGTATGAGTCTGCCTGAAGCGCCGATTGCACACGAAGGCTTCTTCGCGACCTACTTCTTCACCGTGAGCGATCAGGAAAAATCGAAGGACTTTTAAGTCAGGATTCTTGGCGGGAAAGTGATCAAGCCGGACAATCCCGCTACATAAGGCTGGCGAATACGTGGATCATCCTCAATTCCGGCGGTGGCCCCGCTCCCGACAAGGCAGAGGTCCTGCTTGAATTACCGCCGGACCTGAACGGAGTATTTAGCTTCGTTGATTTGCGGGTCGCCGACATCTGGGCCTGCTACCAACAATGGGGCGGCAAGAGAGCGCTCTTTCTCACCGAACCGTTCAATAATCACGGCTGGGAATGGCGCTGCTACTTACGTGATTCCGACGGCTACCTCATCGAAGTCGGCCTATACACTGAAATCGCCCTCGGCTGGTTTAACCACCGCAGTTAAGGTTGCCAACCAACTTTGCCATCGGCATGGATCTCCACCTACGCGATTGACTTCAGAGTGACTCTTGGTTCAAGATAGCAGGCTTGAAAGGGGAAACCATGAAGTCAACGGAGTCTTCAATTTCGCGGTGGCTGTTGTTGATTCTCGTCGCACTCTGTGTCGGAGCAGCCGGCGTTCGAGCCAATCAGCCGGGTGCTGGAACTGGCAATATCCTTTGTCCTCAAACCGGCAACGCGAACTGCGAATACAACATCGACGATGGCAGCGATATGCAGATTGCCAAATCCTCGACGCAGCCGGTGCACCTGTATTCCTTCTCGGGGCAGAAATTCGTTCCAAAGATCATAGCGGCCGGCACGCCTAATGCGGTGTGTCCGGTTCCGTTACTTACCCACAACTTTAATGGCAATGACACACCCAGCGCGAATTTTCCGCCATACCCGTTGAGCAGTAATTTCACCGCCAACGTGACTTGCAACTACACGCTGAATTGGACGATTTCCGGCGCCAAGGGGAAGGACCCAATTGTGATTGTGAAGTAATCGGCAGGGACCAGTTACTCGTGGCTGCGCACGCAGAGCGCCCGGGTATCGGTCCGGTATTCCAGTTGGTAGGGGTACCGCGTGCCGGCGAAATTGAAGGTCCAGGCCTCTCCCGATCCTTCCCGGGAGTTGCTCCAGTAGGAATACGCGCCCGGGGCCTGGATACCGCGTTTGACATGATAATCGCCCCGCACGGCGGGATCAAAAATAGTCTGCAATTCGTCGATGGTCGGCAGGCGCCAGTGGACAAAGCCCGCCAGGGTGAGCCTCGCGCAGTAGCTCTGAGCCTGCCTCCAGTTCAAGCTGCTGCCGTTGTCGCGTTTCGCCCACCACAGGCCTGTCGCCGGATCCGACCACAAGGCCTCCTGTACAAGAGCCTGGTGCTTCTGTTCCGCCTCGGCAACGGCTTTCTTTTGCGCAGCTTCGGCCAAGGCTTGTTTTCGCGCCGATTCGGCCGCGGCCTGTTTTTGCGCCTCCGCAGCCAGAAGTTGCCTCTGTTCCGCCTCGGCTGCGGCTTGCGTGCGCACTAATTCCGCCAGAGCCTGCTTTTGTGCCGCCTCGGCGTCGGCGGCACGTTTCCGTTCAGCTTCTGCATCCGCCTGGGCTTTCTTCTCAGCTTCTGCCTGCGCCTCGGCCCGGCGTTTGTTTTCGGCTTCCTCGGCGGCTGCGGCCAGAAGTTTTTGTTCCGCCGTTTCGGCCACGGCCTGTTTCGCTTTCTCCGCCTCGTCCTCCGCCTGGCGCTTTTGCTCTACCGGGAGCTTTTCCAGCCGTTGCTGGCGCACCTCGTTCAACTTGATGAGCAATGCTTTTTGCTCAGACTTGTCCACAGTAACGGCTGTGGTCCATTGATCGAGCCCGTCAAGCGAGGTTGCCTGAATATTGTGCTTGCCGGCAGAGACCGTGACCAATTCCGGATGACCCTGTTTGAGCCTGCCCTGCGGCTTGCCATCAATTTTCCATTCGCAGTCCAGGTCTGTCGAAGCTGCCAAGCTCGGACCCTTGACCGCGAGCGCCCCACCGGGGCCGGCAGCGGCCGCTTCGGGAACAAAGGTCTGAGAAGTAGTTGCCGCAGGAGCGCTTTCTGCCGGGACCGCCTGGTTACCTTTCTCCGGCAAAGCCGGTTTGTGTTTCGAGCGGATTCGGGCGGCAGTGGCCAGACTTAAAACCAAAATCAGCGCAACCACAACACCCAGAATCTTAGGATTGATTAACGCCTGCTTGACCCGTTCCCAAGGCAGGTTCTCCAGCGCCCGCGGGAGTTGATGCGGCAGATGCAAAACCTGGCGGTCGGGCAGTTCGTCCTCAAGCTGCACCCACGACGAGTTCTCTGACGCCTGTGGGAATTGTTGCCGCAAAACCGATGCGAGCAGGTAAAGAGCGCGCGGATTCTGCGGTTCCAACCGCAGCGCTTCGTCGACCGCACTTCTGGATTCGTCAAGTTTGTGGGCCTGCAAGGCCGACTCCGCCTCATCCAGAAGTTGCTGTGTCTTGTGGCTCCGTACGTCTGCTTCCTTGATTGCAGTTTGCAATGCAAGCAGGCTGGCGTCATGGCAATCAATCTGTAGTGCCCTCTCTACCAATAGGGCGCCGTCGGACAAGCGGTCTTCCGCCAGGGCGCGCTCCGCCTGCCCCCGCAGGCTTTCGATTGACTTCGCAGCCCACTGCGGATCCAGCCGGCGTTGCACTTCATCCATCAGTTCCTTCATGCCCGGGAGCTGGCCGTCGATCTCACGCAGCGAATCAAGCACTTCGCGAGCAAAAGACCGCGTGCCCAAAGGACGCTCCTGGGGGATGTCCATCTTGAACAAGGAATCGAGCGCCTCGCGCGCGGTAGCCAGTTCCGACCGGGGGATGCAGGCACGCGCAAACTCCAGATAGCCGCTGATCAGGATTCGCTTGAACGCATACCGAGCCATGCAGAGGTCTGCGGCCATTTGCGCCGCACTCGCATAGCGTTCCTGGGGCTGTCTTGCCAGAGCGCGGGCCATGATGCCGTCCAGCTCGGAAGGATAATCCTGCAAATACCTGTCCAGCGGCGCGGGAGCCCCCGCAGAAACCGCGCCCGCGGCATCTCCTTCCTTCTCCCGGGCAAAGGGAAGGTTTTCGGTGAGCAACTGGTAAAGCATAACGCCGACGGAAAACACGTCGCTGCGCTGGTCAACCGGGCTGCCGTTCGTTTTCTCCGGCGCCAAATATGCAGAAGCAGTGTCGGGCAAAATCAATGCCGTGCCAAAGGCGGTAAGCTTTACCAGTCCATTCTGCAAGACGATGATATTCGCTGGTCTCAAGCCACCGTGGATTACGCCTTGCTCGTGGGCATAGTGCAGCGCATCGCAAATGTCAAGAAATACCCCGAGCATCTCGACCGGCGTAAACTCAGGGTGCGCAGCGGCGAATTGATCCAGCGGTTGTCCCTCGAGAAACTCCGTGACCACATATGGAACCCCGTCGTCTTCGCCGAAAGCATGCGTGAGGCCAATGTTCGGATGGCTCAATCCGGCGGCAGCCTGCATGGCGTCCGCAAAGCGCTCCCTGAATCCTGGCATGCCGGCAACTTCGGGACGTAATGTCCTGATCGAAACCTCGCGCGAAGCGTCCGGATCGTAGGCGCAATAAACCGGGCCCATCTCATCGTCTCGGGTGGTTTCGACGAGCGTGTACTTACCAATATGTCTGGGAGCAGCTTCGGGTTCCGCGGCAGGCGGGCTGCTCCCTTCCGGCTCAGTGGATCCTGCAGTGTCGATTGTCACCTCCACCGAATTCTCCGGACTGAAGGCGCAATATACGGTGCCTACCTCGTCGTGTATGGAGGTCTCCACCAGGACGCAATCGCCCAGGCCTTTGAGCACCGATTCCGGTTCCTCGTTCGCTAAGCCGCCTTCCGGCTCAGCGGCGATAACCTTTTGGACTAACCAGCCGCAAACTGAACACGAGTTCTTGCCCTGGCCCAGTGGAGTGCCGCATTGGGCACAGTTCATTTGGCCAAAGAACTCGCCAATGTACTCGGCAATGCATTCGCCAATATCCTCAAGAACTGACTTCTGCCCAGCTTTCGCCTGGACGTTGTTTTTTGGCTTCTGTGACGCTTCACTGTTCGTTGTCCA
>JBEKOS010000135.1:0-9260 GCA_049521535.1 Terriglobales bacterium
GAGGCACAGCGGTGGCGGTGACCGATGAAGAGATCGTAGGCGCCCAAGCATACTGGGCAAAGACCGAGGGCATATTTGCTGCTCCGGAAGGCGCTGCGTCGCTGGCATGCTATCGCAAGCTGATCCGGCAGAAATTCCTAAGTCCGGACAAGAAGATGGTCTTATTCAATACGGGATCGGGATTAAAGTACATGGACGATTCTGACAATGAGCCCAGCAAGGCGAGATCAAAGCCTGCTTCGAGAAATATCGGGGGGATTATTCAGCCGTATTAGACACACTCATAATCGCGACCACCCGCTTGAATCCCGTTCAATCTGCGGCTAGTAGTATTGGGGTTGTTGCACGGCTTTCTGCCCCCTCTGAGTTAACCTGATAAAGTGACCGAACGTCTCTACTACAGCGATTCATTTTTGCTCGAATTCGACGCCAACGCGGCACGGATCAGAGATGTGGATGGGCGTATAGCGATCGTCCTCGACCGCACTGCCTTTTATCCCACCAGCGGCGGACAAGTCTTCGATACTGGTTTGGTAGCGCTCGAGAATGGTACCAAGCTCGGCGTTATCGAGGTGCAGGAAGACGAAACCGGCGAAATTCTGCATTTCATAGAACCCTTGGAAGCCGGCGCCGCCATCTCAGCCGGGATGGCCGTTCACGGCAGTATCGACGCCAGCCGGCGACGCGATCACATGCAGCAGCATACCGGCCAGCACGTACTCTCGGCTGCGTTTATTCGTGCGTTGCAAATGCCGACTGTATCATTCCACATGGGACCGGAGAGTTGCACGATCGATCTCGACACCAAGTCGCTCAACGAAAATCAGGCGCAGCAAGCGGAGGCACTTGCCAACCGCGTCGTTACCGAGGATCGGCCGGTCGAGATTCGCTATGCGACCGCCGAAGAAGCCCGCAGCATCGGCATTCGCAAGATTCCTGCCGAGCCGCGCGACCGGCTTCGCCTGATCGACATTGCTGATTTTGACCTGACCGCTTGCGGCGGCACACATGTGCGCAGCACCGGGCAAATCGGCGCGATCCTGCTGCGCAAGCTGGAAAAGGTAAAACAGGGGGTGCGCGTCGAATTTGTTTGCGGTGCGCGGGCAGTGCGTACTGCGCGCGACGATTACTCCACGCTGAGGGAAGCTGCAGCGCTGTATTCGGCGCATATTCGCGATGTGCCGCAGTTGGTCCGCAAGTCGTTGGAGGAAATCCGTGCCGGCCAGAAGGAAGGGAAGAACCTGCTGAAAGAACTGGCCATGCTGCAAGCCGCCAGCCTGCTGCAGCAAGCTCATAGCACGCGGAGCGGTGATTTTGTCGTTCGACATTTTACTCAGCGCGATCTCACATTCATCAAGCTGGTTGCTCAGAGGATCGTCACAACCGCCCCGAATGCAAGACTTGTAGTTTCCTTGCTCAGTGCCGGAAGCGGCTCTCAAGCTTCCGTGGTGTTCGCACAGACCGCCGGCGGACCGCACGACATGGGCGGCTTGGTTATGTCGGTCATGGAGAAGGTTGGCGGGCGCGGCGGCGGCAGCAAGGACATGGCACAGGGAAGCGCACCCGCAGGCGCTGCTGTAGAAACGGTGATCCGCGAATTGGCTGGCGCGCTTTTCGCCGATGGAGAACGCCAAGGCCTTACATAAAACGCAAGACGAGAAACGGGGAACGAGCCTAAATGGATCAGCGCCTGATATTAATTACGCTGCTGGTGAAGCTTGGCGTGGCAGCCGCCGTGGCCAGCGCGCTGGCGCGTTCCAAGGATTTCAAGGACATTCTTTTCTTGGAAGAGCGCAGCCGGACCCAACAGATGCTGCTGGTGTTTTTTGCCGGCATGCCATTTGCGCTCGGCGTCTTTGTGCGCGGTTACGTGCACAATTTTCTTGCTGCGGATCTGTCCTTTGAAGCGGCCATGCTGATCGGTGTGATCACCGGCCCATTGCCCGGCGTTCTTGCGGGCCTCCTGGTATCGCTTCCGGCCTTGTTGTTCGGCCAGTGGCTCAATCTTCCGTTGAACGTCCTGGCCGGTTTTGTCGCGGGTTTTCTGCGCGAATTCGCTGGTGAGCACGAGCTCATCTGGACGTTCACGCCCTTTGTCGATCTGAGCGTGTACCGCTGGTTTCGCCGGAATTTCCGGCGTCCGAGGCTTGACTGGCAGACTGCATTCTTTCTGGTCATCGGGCTGCTCGGACTGGTGCATATGGAATTGGGGCGAGCATTTCCGTCCCGGTTGTTTGCGCTTTACAGCTCCCAATGGGCCATCAAGCTCACAATTCTTGCGACCAATGTGATGTGTATCGCCATCCCTCTGAAGATCTTCAATAACGCCCGCATCGAACGAAAACTCGAGGAGCAGGATCGAGCTCTGCTGCAGGCTCGCATGGCGGCGTTGCAGAGCCAAATTAATCCGCATTTCCTGTTCAATACCCTTAACTCAATCTCATCGCTGGTGCGACGTGACCCGGATACCGCCCGTGAGTTGATCGTTAAGCTGGCTAGCATTCTGCGACGCCTGGTCGGCAAGACCGAGGCATTCGTGCCTCTGCGCGAGGAGGTCGAGTTTATCGACGACTACCTCGACATTGAAGTCGTGCGCTTCGGGCGGGACAAGTTGCACGTCAAAAAAGAACTTGACCCGGACTCGCTGGAAGTACTTGTTCCCGCGATGCTGTTGCAGCCGCTGGTGGAGAACGCGATCAAGCACGGACTATCGCCCAAGATTGGCGGCGGCAGTATTTATATTCGCAGCCGACTCGAGGCGGCGCTCCTCGTTATTGAGGTGGAGGATGACGGCGTAGGCGTGAGTGGCAACCAGGCTAACCCTCCTTTGAGTACCGGTGGCCACGGCATTGGAATGGCTAATGTTAAGGAACGTCTGAAGGTGCTTTTCGGCCCAAGCGCTTTCATGAGGGTTGAAAGCGGCACGGGCCGGGGCACCATCGTGCGCCTTCACGTGCCGGTCTTGCAATCTATTGAGCAAAGGCCGCGGGACATGCACCCGAGTAACGCCGCCACGCGAAAAGCAATGGCCGAATAGTTTGTGCGGAGAACGGGAGCTTGCTCACAACGGCGCAGGACGAAATTCTAGGTTTGCAGAATGCTCCGATAGTAGTCTTCGTACTGAGGCACAATGTCGCTGGCGCAAAATCGCGCCCTCGCATGTTTGCGTGCTTCCTGGCCCATGGCCCGCAAGCGGGCCTCGTCGGAGAATAGCTCAATAACGTAGCCGGCCATCACGTCCACTTCGCCGACCCCGGCCAGGAATCCGTTCACTCCGTGATCGATCACCTCTGGCACACCACCGACTCGCGTGGCCACGGGCACAACCTCGCACGCCATGGCCTCCAATGCCGCCAGGCCAAAGGACTCCAACTCGCTTGGCATCAGCATCACATCGGCCATCGCGAGCTTCTCCGCCACGCGGTCTTGCTTTCCCATGAAGATTATGTCTTTGTGAAGATCCTTCTCTACGGCCAGCCATTCGGCCCGGGAGCGGTCCGGCCCATCGCCGATCAACAGGAGCTTCGCCGGAATCCGCTTGCGCACGCGGTCGAAGATCTCGATCACGTCGCATAGGCGCTTCACCGGACGAAAGTTCGACAGATGCACCAGCAACCGTTCGTCATCGGTGGCAAATTGATTGCGCCGCTCACGCCATCCCGCATCGCGCGTGTAGACGTCGCAATTGACAAAATTAGGAATCACCTGAATGGGACGGCGAATGCCGAACTCCTGCACGGTGCGGTCGCGCAGGTAATGGGAGATCGAAGTCACTCCATCGCTTTCTTCGATAGAAAATCGGGTGATGGGCAGATAAGAGCGGTCGGCGCCCACCAGCGTGATATCGGTGCCATGCAGGGTCGTGACAAACGGCAGGCGGCGGCCCGGCTTCGCCTTTTGCAGCATCTGCTTCGCAAGCAGGGCTGAGACCGAATGAGGGATTGCATAGTGTACATGCAGCAGATCTAGCTCATAGATCTCCGCCACCTCGGCCATTCGCGTTGCCAGCGCAAGGTCATAGGGAGGGAAGTCGAAGAGCGGATAATTCGATACGACGACTTCGTGGTATTGGATGTTCGGCTCGCGAGTCGTGCCCAGTCGAAACGGCGGGCTGTAGGTTATGAAGTGGATTTCATGCCCGCGCTGGGCAAGTTCGATTCCCAGCTCGGTCGCGACCACTCCGCTGCCGCCGTAAGTGGGATAACAGGTGATGCCGATCTTCATGTAAACGAACGCTGTTGGCTCTTGGTTATCGGCTCGCGGTTATCGGTACGGCAGCGCTTAATTTTCGGGGTAGCCGACAACCGACGAGCCGCGAGCCTACAGCGTTTAACGGTTGATACCGCGCGCCGCGGCGCGCTCGGAGAGCACTTTCTTGGCATTATCGGCCAGTTGCTTGGCCTGGGTCATCAGATCGAGCGCCTTCAACACTTCGGGATCGCTCTCGGCGCCGACCTTGAGCCCTTCTTCCTGGCCGAACATATCCACAATAATCTCGCCCTTGATGCGGTTACGAATCCAGTCGGAGGACTGGCTAAGATCAGCCTCGGTAAAAGGAATTTTCTGGTCCGTCAGGAACTTGCGGAATTCCTGCATTACAGCGTCGTCTACCTCGAAATTCCTGGTTATCTTGTGGTCGATGATGTAATGCTTGGCAAAATTGAAGAAGGCATAGTGCTGCAGCAGCTCATCCTCAAACTTGTTGGTTTTGGGCTCGGTGAACTTCACATCCGGAGTTATTCCTCCGCCGCCATACACCGTGCGCCCGCTGTCAGTAAGCTTGACCTCGTGATTGGAATTATTCTCGTTGTCGCCGTGGCTGTAGTAGTAGTCATACAGTGACAATCCGGCATACTCGCGCTGGATCAGGCGCCCGCTCGGCGTGTAATATTTGGCGGTCGTCAGAGCAAGCCCGGTGTTCTCGGAAAGCGGGTAAACCGTCTGCACCAGGCCCTTGCCAAAGGTCACCTCGCCCAGAATCAGGCCGCGGTCGTGGTCTTGAATGGCGCCGGCCACAATCTCGGCTGCCGAGGCAGTGCCCCGATTGACTAGAACCACAATCGGATACTCCTTCCCATTATTGCCGTGCGCGGCTTTGTACACTTTCTCAGGAGAAGAGCGCCCCCTGTGGGAGACAATTACCTGTCCTTTCTTAAGGAATTTGTCCGCAACACCTACGCCCTCGCTCAACAAGCCGCCGGGATTTTGCCGTAGATCGAGAATCAGGCCTTTCAAGTCGCCCATCTCCTCGAGGGCCTGCGCCACTTCATGTTCGGTCGTCTCTTGAAAACCGGAAATATGCATATATCCGATACCCGGCCGGATCATGAAATGCAGATCGACGCTGTAACGGGGAATCTCGTCGCGGATCACGTTGAAATCCAGCGGCTTCTCTGTCCCCTCACGCAGAATGGTTATGCGAACATTCGTACCCTTGGGGCCCTTAAGCATGTCGGCCACTTCGCTCGTACTCAGGTTGTCAGTTGGCTTGCCGTCCACGGCAATGATTACATCGCCGGGGCGAATCCCCGCCCGGTAAGCCGGAGTGCCCACAAACGGGGCAATCACGATTACCTTGTTGTTACGAGGCCCCACCTGCATGCCTACGCCGTAGTACTTGCCCTTCTGTTCTTCACGCAAGAGGGAATAGGACTTCGGATCAAAGAAGTTGGAATGCGGATCAAGCACCCGCAGCATACCGGGAATGGCGCCATTGTAGATGGCCTTATCCGGGCTCACCGGTTCCGCGTAGTTCTGCTGAACGACGTCAAAAACCTGGGCGAAATTGTGCAGTCCATCGCGCAGGTCGGCATCGTTACCCCCGCTATTGTCGGCGCGTTGGCCAAAAACAGCGCCCAGAACGCCGCAAAGCAAGATGATTAAGAAAACCAGGAAAAGGTTACGACGAGAACTTCGTGCCATACTTTATTGATCCTCAACTTTGCATCAGGGCACGATTCTCACCGTACCATGGAGGGCTGTTCCGCAGGGGCCAATCTGAGAAGCAGTATACCACGTAGTAACCCCCACCCCGCTCCCGATCCACTTGTCCCATCCTAGAACGAATCCTCTCAATCTTAGGATGCCATCCCCTTCGCCAATGCTTCGGAAAATAGTCTCCAGTCAACTATCGTTAGTCACCTGAAAACAGTGGCCAGTCGCCGAGGTGCGTCAGTCCTTACGCGATAATGCTGGCTCAACTGGCATGTTTCCTCTCGTGACATTACTACTGACCGGCGATTGCTTTCCTGCGGTATCATGAAAAAGCGATGAATCTTGGCTTCTCCGAGATGTTGTTTCTGTTTTTTCTGGCGCTGATCATCTTTGGGCCCAAGCGCTTGCCGGAAATTGGACGCCAGATTGGAAAAGCATTGGCCGAATTCCGGCGCGCAAGCAATGAATTCAAGCTTCAGCTTGAAACCGAGATGCGTCAGATCGAGGTCGAACAGGCGGTCCAGAAACAGAAAGAGCGCGAGAATCAGGCCCAACTTTCGGCGCCGCTTGGAACTGCCTCCAGCGGCTCCGTAAAAAGGGAGCCTGACAGCGCGGTTGTGACGCCGGCGCCCGCAGTCGAAGTTGATCTTAAAGCCGAGCCGAATGAAGTGAAGTCCTGATACGTCAACCCAAGGCAGGACCTTGGACATCTGTCGGAATCCATCTCAATCCGTGGATAATTTTTGTGCCTGACATAGGTTCGCAAGACCAGAATACGTTCGAAACCGCCCGCGTTCGGCTGCAGGAAAAGCTGGAGGGGATGAGTTTTATCGCGCACCTCGAAGAGCTGCGAATGCGGGTGATCAAGTCCCTGCTGGCCGTCGGAGTTGGTTTCTGCGCCTGCTGGTGGAAGCACGAAGCCATTTACTCCTGGGTGCAAAATCCGATCATGGACGCGCTGCACCGCAACGGACTCGAAGCCAAGCTGGTGTACCTGAATCCGACCGAGCCATTCAACATGTACCTCAAGATGAGCATGTTGGCCGGGCTGTTTGTGACCTCGCCGTTTGTCCTCTATCAAGTCTGGGCATTTGTGGCTCCCGGTTTATACCGCCGCGAAAAACGATACTTAGTGCCGTTCCTGGTTTCAACGGTGATGCTGTTTTGCGCCGGAGGCTATACGGGCTACCGTATCGTCTATCCGCGCGCGCTCGATTTTCTAGTGGGATTCGGAAAACAGTTTCAACCGATGATCACCATCGGCGAGTACACGGATTTGTTCCTGGTCATTACCCTGGGCATGGGTGTCATCTTCGAAATGCCGATCCTTGCCGGATTTCTGGCAGCTATGGGCGTGGTGAAAACGGGCTTTCTGATCAAGAATTTGCGCTATGCGATCCTGCTGATTTTCATCGTCGCGGCCATCGTGACGCCCACTCCTGATGTAATGAGCATGTGTATTTTTGCAGCGCCGATGCTGGTCCTGTACTTCGTTAGCATCGGCGTGGTCTGGTTTCTCCAGCGCCGGCGGGCAGCAGCCAAGCTGCAAGGATGAAGGACATGAATAGTCGTCAGTCGCCAGTTGCCAATCGCCGGTTGCTGTCCAGCTTTCGCCGTGCATTCTTGCTCCTGGCGACTTCCTGCCTGCTACTACTGGGCTGTTCCTCCCAGAAGACCTCTGTTTCCGCTTCCGAGCAGCCGCAGGCTGCAGCAAACGATCAAACCTCAGCACAGGCCGCGGAAGCTGGTCAGACGGCAGCACCACTTCCGCACATGGACGGGGCTGCCGCCATGCAATACGTGCGCGACGTGGTCGCGTTCGGACCGCGCTGGGTGGGCAGCTCCGGTCACGAAAAGACACAGAACTTCCTGCGCGCCCAACTCAAGGGCGACAATGTGGAGGAAGATTCCTTCACCGCTTCGACTCCGGCAGGAAACCTGCCTATGCGTAATTTCATCGTGAAGTTTCCTGGAACCATGGAGGGAATCATCGTGGTCGCGGGGCACTATGACACCTTGTACAATCGGAGGGATTTTGTGGGGGCCAATGACGCCGGCTCCTCAACTGCCCTGCTCTTGCAGCTTGCCAGGGACCTCCGCGCCCAAATAAAGGACGGAAAGCGCGAGGGCCACAGTGTCTGGCTGGTATGGTTTGACGGCGAGGAAGCCTTTAAGAAGTGGTCAGACGACGACAGCGATTACGGCTCCAGGCATTTAGCGCAAAAGTGGCAGGCCGATGGCACCCTGAAACAGATCAAAGTGCTGCTGCTCGTGGACATGATTGGCGACGCGGACTTGAACATCGACCGCGATTCCAACTCCACGCCCTGGCTTGAGGACCTGATTGCCACGGCCGCAACGCGCTACGGCTATCAGTCCCACTTTTTCGCGCGGATCCAGCCCATGGAAGACGATCACACGCCCTTCGTCAAGCTGAAGGTTCCAGCCGCCGACCTCATCGATTTCAATTACGGTTATGGCAATGCGTTCTGGCACACGGGCGAGGACACCGTTGATAAACTCAGCGCCAAGAGCCTCGAGATAACCGGCAGTGTGGTAGAGGAGACAATCCTAATGCTCGACAGTAAAACAGTCGCCGGTCACCAGTAGCAAGTTGTCAGAACCAACCGGGCCGTACTTTTGACCAATTACTGACGGCTGGCTATTGATGTTCGATCATCACTTTCTGCTTTGGGGCCTCTTCAATGGGTTCGTCCTCGCCATGCTGGCGCTGGACTGGCTGGTCCTGCAGCGCAATACGGGTCAACCTGCCATGAGCAGCGCTTGGATCGCAACTTCATTCTGGGTGGCATTGGCGGGTGGTTTCGGTCTTGGTCTCTATCTGTGGCTTGGGAGAGCGCCAGCCGTAGAATTTACGACCGCCTATCTAGTCGAGGAATCTCTCAGCATTGACAATTTGTTCATTTTCCTCCTGATTTTCCGGTCATTTGGCGTGCCCTCGGTTCACCAGCGCAAGGTCCTGCTTTGGGGAGTGCTGGGCGCAATGGTCATGCGTCTCGCGTTCATTCTGGCAGGTGTGGGTTTGATTGAGCGTTTTCACTGGTTCGCCTACCTGCTCGGGGCCTTCCTTGTCTTTGTGGGAGTCAGGACCATCAAAGGCCGGGAGCCTGTTCCGGCAAACCGGCGGCTTGCGGTTCGCAATTGGGTGCGCCGCTTCATCCCTCTCACCGACGATTATGTAGGAGGACAATTCTTTGTGCGGCAAGGAGGCTGGTTTGCGACGCCGCTGCTGCTGGTTCTGTTGGTCATCGAATTGACGGACCTTACCTTCGCCATTGACTCGATTCCCGCGGTGCTCGGAATTA
>JBEKOS010000136.1:0-9201 GCA_049521535.1 Terriglobales bacterium
CAAGCTCGGTTACAAGGTCGAGATCACGCCCCTCCGGCTAACGACAGCCGAAGGCTAGTTTTGAGGCGAGGGCTGACGTTTTTCGAGGGAGCGAAGCGAAGGATCTGCTGTTTAGCCTCTGTGCGCGCGAAAAAAGCAGGTCCTTCGCTTCGCTCAGGATGACAGCCTTGGTGGTCTGGTGCCCCAAGCTCGCGGCATCCGCCGCGGCGGGCCGCTAACGGGGGCGCCAGGCTGAAAGCTGTAAACTGACAACTGCAAACTGAGGACTCCTATGCTGAAGAAAAATCGCCTGTTCACGCCCGGTCCAACGCCGCTTCTTCCGGCCGCGCAAAGCGCCATGTCCGCCGCCAACATGCACCATCGCACCGCCGACTTCAAGGCGCTCTACGCCAAAACCCTCGCCGGCCTCAAGACCTTCATCGGCACCAATCACGACGTTCTGCTGCTGGCTTCGTCCGGGACAGGAGCGATGGAGGCTTCGGTCGCAAACCTCACCAAGCTGGGCGACCGGGTCCTGGTGCTCACGGCCGGTAAATTCGGCGAGCGCTGGTCGGATCTGGTTGCAACCTATGGATGCCGGACCGAGGTGGTTAGTGCGCCCTACGGCGAAGCCATCGACCTAAACGTGGTACGCGAGAAGCTCGTTACCGCCGCCGATGGCTTGCGCTGTATCTACATGCAGGCGACCGAGAGCTCCACCGGCGTTCGCCACGATGTGGAAGGTGTAGCCCGGCTGGTCGGAGAAGCCAACTCCCGGGGCGGCGACATTCTGCTGATTGTGGACGCGATCACCGGCCTCGGCACCACGCGTTTTGATGTGGATGTTTGGGGAATCGACATCATCATCGGCGGCTCCCAGAAAGCCCTCATGATCCCGCCGGGCCTGGCGTATCTGGCCGCAAGCGAGCGCGCCTGGAAGCGGATGGAAGCACCCCACTCTCCCGCCTATTACTTTAATTTGCGCAAAGAACGCAAGTCAGCGGCAAAAGGAGAGTCTGCTTTCACCCCGGCCATTGCCTTGGTGGCGGCGCTTAGTGCGGCGCTGGATTTCATCGCCACCAGCGCCGGCGGCGATCTGGCGCTCGGGCGGGATCTGTTAATCCACAACGCCGAGGTTGCGGCTGCGATGACGCGGGCAGCCGCGCAGGCGCTGGGGCTTAAGTTGTATGCCGCCTCGCCGGCTGAGGCTTTGACCGCGATCGCATCCCCTCACGGCATCGATTCAGGTGTGATCGTGAAAGAATTCCGTCAGCGCTTCGATGCCGTCGTCGCCAACGGCCAGGGAGAGATGAAGGGGAAGCTGTTCCGCATCGCCCATCTTGGCTACTACGACTATCTCGATACGATTGGCATCATCGGTGCGCTGGAACAGGTAATGGCCGGCATCATGCAGCCCAAGAGCTTTGAGTTCGGTGCAGCGCTGAAGGCGGCGCAGGACGAATACGCAAAGGCTTGCCCGCAATAACGTGTCCGTCGCGTACCTTAGGCTGCCCTGGGGATTTTGCGAAGTGTGCCGAGCCAGTTCCATTTATTGGGAACGACCTGCTTACGAGCTTCGATGACGACCGCACTGCCAACGGCTTGGTAGCACCAGCAGCTGGGTTAGGGTTTTCGATCTGGCCATCTCGGCCGCAAGATTGGCTGCCTCGATTATTTTCAGCGGTTTACGGCATAGGGCAGCAAGGCCGACGGATTTTTGATTTACGATAGCCGGAGATGCCTGCTGTTACCGTCCGCTCCTTCGCGAAGATTAATATCGGCTTGGCTATCGGCCCGCGCCGGCGCGATGGTTTCCACGAATTGCGCACCGTATACCAGACCATTTCTCTGAGCGACACGCTGAAGGTCGATGTCCAGCGGGGCAGTGGCATTGAGATCCGCTGCCGGAATTCACGCGTCCCGTGTGACGAAACTAATACCTGTTGGCGCATCGCTGACCGGGTCATGAAGCTCCTTAAAGTCCGCGGCAAGGCGATCATTACCCTCGAGAAGCACCTTCCGCTGCAGGGCGGTTTGGGCGGTGCGTCGGCCAATGGAGTGGCCACGATGCTGGCGCTGGAGCGCGTGCTGGAAAATCCGCTTGAGCCAGAGCAACGCATGCGTATGGCTTCTGAAGTTGGCTCAGACCTGCCGCTGTTTTTATTGGGCGGCACGATCCTGGGCGCAGGACGGGGTGAAGAAGTCTATCCGCTCGAGGATTTGCCACCCTTACATCTGGTTGTCGCCAATCACCCGGTCGGCGTCTCGACGCCCCAGGCCTTTGCCGATTGGGATAGTCAATTCGGCGGTCAGCGCAAGGAAGAAGGGGAGGGCGACCCGCGTTTGACGCATTCGGCCGGCTCCGCTACAATCGGTTTGTTTGGCCAGCGCGTATTTTCCTGGTTATCAGCCAGGCTTCCGCGCGCAGAATTGGGCGCCAACACCGGTGTTCCCGCGGTTAGCGGGAGCCGGGCCGAGACCCCGCTTCTCGACCTTGTCCGTGCCGGGATTGAAAACGACTTTGAACGTGTCGTCTTTCCCAAGCATCCCGAGTTGCGCGAGGTAAAGCGCGGATTAGAACGTGCCGGTGCGAAGTATGCGTCGTTGAGCGGTTCCGGCTCCTGTGTATACGGAGTGTTTGACACCGCGGAGCAATCGGTCGACGCAGCAGAAAAATTAGCCGCGGCGGGCGGCAATGCAGTGGTTGCCGGCAGCCTTTCACGCGAGGAGTACTGGCGCAAGATGTTTGAAGTTTGACATCGGGCGCGATTATCAAGGCGGAACCGGTTCGACGATAAGGTCGTGCCCGGATACCAGACGGCTTTTGGGCGGTCGACTAATGGTAGGTCAAGTGCCTTTGGAGCACTTTGTCCAGGTTCGAATCCTGGCCGCCCAGCCAAGCTAGCGAAACGAGAAACGCGTAACGGTCAACGGTTCTAGTATGCACGCTCCGGCAACTCACAAGGCGATGACCACGGCGGATGTTCCCGCGACCGCCACAGCCATGGACCCGCGCAATCAAGACCAGTCGAAAGTCGAGCGCAAGCCGCAGCGGGCTCGCGTAGACGATAAATTCAAGGTCTTTTCGGGTAACGCCAATATTCCTTTGGCCGACGAGGTGTGCGCCGCGCTTGAACTGCCGCGCGGTCAGGCGAGCGTAACCCGCTTCCAGGATGGCGAGGCGTACGTGCAGATCCTGGAGAATGTCCGTGGTGCGGACGTATTTGTCGTGCAGCCTACCTGCTTTCCGGTGGACGAGCACCTGATGGAGCTGTTGCTGATGATCGACGCCCTGAAGCGCGCATCGGCAAAACGCGTGACTCCGGTGATCTCGTACTTCGGATATTCCCGCCAGGACCGCAAAGACAAGCCGCGTGCGCCCATTTCCGCCAAGGTGGTCGCGGATTTGCTGACCAAGACCGGCGCAGACCGATGCGTAATCGTAGATTTGCATGCGCCTCAGATCCAGGGATTCTTCAATATTCCAGTGGACCATCTCTTTGCCTCGCCGGTGCTGGTGGCGCACTGGCGCAAGATGCAAGTACCGGCGCTCACCGTGGTTTCTCCCGATGCCGGCGGGGTGGAGCGCGCCCGGTTCTTCGCCAAGAAGATGGATTCTGCCCTGGCGATCGTGGATAAACGGCGGGTGGAAATGGATGTCACCGAGGTGATGCACGTAATCGGCGACGTGCGCGGGCGCAATTGCGTCCTGCTTGACGACATTATCGATACCGGCGGCACGCTGGTAAAAACCGCTCAGGCCCTGATGGAGAGCGGCGCCAACAAGATCTATGCCTGCGCCACCCATGCAGTGCTTTCCGGACCGGCGATCGAACGCATTCATAATTCGGTGCTCGAACAGGTGGTGGTCACCAATACGATCCCTCTGAGCGAGCAGGCCCGGCAGGAGCCGAAAATACAGGTTCTGACCATTGCGGGCTTGGTCGCACGTGCCATCCGGTCGATCCATGAAGAGAGTTCTGTAAGCAAATTATTTGTATGACGCGCCCGCGGGCGCGATGTCAGAAGGAATGATAGCGATATGGCAACTGCAGCAACCGCAAACCAAGTAGTGAAAACCGAACCGCGCGACGCCCAGGGCAAGAATCATGCACGCCGCGTGCGGCGCGGCGGGCGCGTTCCCGCCACCGTGTATGGCGCGGGCAAGCCCCCGGTTTCCGTCAGCGTTGACCCCAAACAAATTACGGCCATCCTGCACTCGAAGGCGGGGCACAATACGATTTTTGATCTGGAACTCGAAGGCGAATCCACCAAAGCGATGATTGTGGATTGGCAAAACGAGCCGATCAAGAACACCATGCTCCACCTAGACCTTAAACGCATTGCCATGGACAAGACCTTGAAGTTGAAGGTTCCCATTGTCCTAACGGGGGAAGCGATAGGTGTCAAGACAGAAGGCGGCATCATGGAGCAACTGTTGCGCGAGATCGAGGTGGAATGCCTGCCGGCGGATATTCCCGACGCCGTGGCCGTCGAGATCACGCATCTGACCCATGGCCAGGTGCTGCGCGTCAAGGATTTGCCGCGCGGTGGCACGCTGCGATTCCTTACGGATGAGCAAGCCCCCGTGGCCCATATCGTTCACGTGAAGGAAGTGGTCGAGGTGGCGCCGGTTGAAGGAGTGGTTGAAGCGGGCGCAACGCCGGCCGAACCTGAGGTCATTAAGAAGGGCAAGCAGGAAACTGAGGAAGGCGCGGCCGCGGGTGGCGAGAAGTCCGCAAAGGCCGAGAAGTCCGAGAAGGGCAAGGAAAAGAAGTAGCCGCCGGCATTCGGCCTTGAGCACTCAGCAAGGACTTCGAATCACGGTCTGCTTTGGTCTGAGTGCGGAATGCTGAGTACGGAATGAAGCTGATCGTCGGGCTCGGTAATCCGGGCATCGAATACCAGTTCACCTTGCACAATCTGGGCTTTCTAGTGGTGGACCTGCTTGCAAGTGAGCTGGGCGCCGCCGTTGCCAACCGGCGTTGCCGCGCGCTTACCAGCAAGGGGAAGATCGGCGGATGCGAAGTTGTGCTCGCCAAGCCTGAGACCTACATGAACCTCAGTGGTCTGTCGGTTCGGGAACTGGTGAACGATCTGGAGGTCGATCCGGCGCGCGACCTGATTGTGGTCCATGATGAACTGGATCTCCCTTTTGGCACGATCCGCGTACGCAAGAAGGGTGGAGCGGCCGGCAATCACGGGATGGAATCCGTGATCGGCGCTTTGGGAACGCCGGAATTTGTGCGGGTTCGTCTCGGTATTTCGCCGGGACAAAAGGTGGTCGATGGCGCCGGTTATGTGCTTGCGCCGATCAGGAAGTCGCAGTACGAAGCGATTGGCCAGGTTGTAGAGGCTGGTGCAGAGGCGGTAAAGGCCATCGTGACCGAAGGACCGGAGGCCGCGATGAACCGGTTCAATCGGAAAGACTTGTAAATCGATTGGGGGAAATGATGCAGCGTAGTTACGAAGTAATGTTTATTGTCCGGCCGGACATGGCGGATGAAGATCTGGACCGTCTGATTTCGACCCTGGAAACCCAGGCGAGCGCTGCCGGCGCAACCGTGAAGAGTGTCGATCGCATGGGCAAGCGCCGCCTGGCATATATGGTACGGAAGTTCCGTGAGGGAATATACGTCCTGTTTACCATTGAGAGCGTAGGCGGACCGGTGGTGCACGAACTGGAGCGTCGGCTGCGAGTTTCGGAGCCGGTGATCAAGTTCCTTACGGTTCGCATCGACGAGGAGCAGAAGCGCATGGACAAAGTAAAGAAGCACCGCGAGGCGCACCAAAAGGCGCGTCCGGCACCGGTACCGGCGCCGTCTGCGGAAGCTGCGACGGTTGCTCCCGCCCGTGACGCCGCGCCCGCGAGCGCATGAGAAGGAGAAGGGGGTTCTCCGCCCACAACAGGCCACACTGTAGCCAACGACTAATGACTAAAGACGAGCGACAGGTTTAAGGAGATATATGGCAGACGAAAGAGATTCACAGTCCGGACAGGAAGGCGGACGCCCGTACGGTGCGCGCCCGGCAGGTGGAGCGGGACGCGGTCCGCGTAGCGGCGCTCCGGGCCGGGAAGGCCCGGGCGGGCCTCGCAAGTTCTTCCGCCGCAAGAAAGTGTGCAAGTTCTGCGTCGAGAAAATCGACGTGATCAATTACAAAGACGTGCGCCTGTTGGGGCAGTTCGTAGCTGAAAGCGGCAAGATTGTTCCGCGGCGGCTGACTGGCGTGTGCACGCCGCATCAACGGCGCCTCGGTCTGGCGATCAAACAGGCGCGCAATATCGCGTTGCTGCCGTTCGCGGCCAGAACCTAGTACCAGTCCTTTGTCATCGGTCGCTGGCTGATGGCTTCGCCGGAAACGTTTACGACTGTCGGCTAACAGAGCTTTTTACGGAGTCATAAGATGGAAGTCATTCTCAAGGAAGATGTTCCCAAGTTAGGCGCCCGCGGCGATGTGGTGAAGGTCGCAACGGGTTATGGGAGAAACTTTTTATTGCCCCGCAAGCTGGCCATTGAGGCAAGCGAGCAAAACAAGGCAGTGATTGCCCAAATGAAAGCCGCTGCCGTGCGGCGTGCGGCGCGCGAGAAATCCGGCGCCGAGGAATTCGCCCGTGTGCTGGAAGGCGTGGTGGTGAATTTTACCCGCCGTGCGGGCGAGCACGACCAGTTGTTCGGCTCGGTGACTACCAGTGAGATCGCCGCCGCGCTCGAAAAGAAAGGCCTGGAAGTGGATCGCCGCAAGATCGTCCTCGAACATCCCATCAAAACCACAGGCGAGTTTACCGTGTCCATTCACCTGCATAAGGAAGTACGGGCCAATATCAAGGTGGTGGTGGAAAAGGAACAGGAGGCCGGAGAGCAGCCGGGTGCGGCGCCTGACGCCGCTTCCGGAGAATCCACTCCCGCGTAAAGCGTCCTGTTTGGAAGCATCGCGTGGACGAGCTAGGCAAATTGCTGGTGTTCTTCGGCGGCCTCATCCTGCTGATCGGTTTGCTGATGATGCTGGGAGGCCGCCTCCACGTTCCATTCGGGCACCTGCCCGGAGACATCATCTATCGGGGAAAGCACACTACTTTCTACTTTCCGGTAGTAACTTCAATCGTGGTCAGCATTGTGCTTAGCGTTGTATTCTACTTTATCGGACGATTCAATCGATAGGCAGTTTTCGCCGGGATTTGCGCGAGAAAACGCCGATTAGAGCGATGCCCAGGTGAGGCTCTTTGAGCAGAGTTTTGGCGTGCGTGCTTATCGGCCCGCCGCGGCGGGTGACTGCGTAGCTTCTTAACTGGCATGGAGAGCGTTATGCCCAAAAAGGTTCTCGTAATCGGGAGCGGTGGCCGCGAACACGCATTGGCCTGGAAAATTGGGCAGTCTCCAGATACGGAAGTATATTGCGTTCCCGGAAATGGCGGCATCTGCAACGAGGCGCGCTGTGTGCCCGGAACTGCGGACAGTATTGCGTCCCTGGTCCAGGTGGTTGCGCGTATTCAGCCCGACTTGACCGTGGTGGGTCCCGAAGCCCCGCTGGCTTTGGGAATTGTCGATGAATTCAATCGCCGTGGCTGGCGAATATTTGGACCAACGCAGGCGGCCGCACAGCTCGAATCGAGCAAGAGCTTTGCCAAGCAATTCATGCAGCGTCATCGTATCCCCACCGGGAGATTTGCCACCTGCACCTCGCCTGCCGAGTTGCGGGATTCCCTGCCGCTGTTCTCAACACCCCTGGTGGTAAAAGCGGACGGATTGGCCGCCGGAAAAGGAGTGGTGATTTGTTCGAGCAAGGAGGAGGCGGAATCGGTGGCCTCCGCCATGTTCAGCGGCAAGGCTCTGGGCGAGGCCGGGAAGCGCGTGGTGCTGGAAGAATTTCTGGAAGGCGAAGAACTTTCGTTCCTGGTACTAAGCGATGGGGAGCATGCGGCGCCCCTGGTGGGTACGCAGGATCACAAACGTGCCGGCGACAACGATACGGGGCCTAACACCGGCGGAATGGGGGCCTATTCCACGCCGGAAATCGTTGAGCCTCACATGAGCGAGTGGCTGATGACGCACATTGCCCGGCCTGTAATTGACGGGATGAAGGCGGAGGGAACGGAATACCGCGGCATTCTTTACTGCGGTCTTATCATGACGGCGCGCGGACCGTTTGTGCTGGAATTCAACTGCCGGTTCGGCGATCCGGAAACGCAGCCCATTCTTATGAGAATGGAAAGCGATCTGGTCGTTGCCATGGACGAGGCCATCGATGGCCGCGTAAGCGAAGGCGCGTTTCGATGGTCCGGGGATGCCTCGGTTTGTGTGGTGCTGGCCTCGGGCGGATATCCGGGCGCGTATGAAATCGGCAAACGCATCACCGGAATCCAGGATGCCGAATTGATACCGGGCGTGAAAATCTTTCACGCCGGCACAACCAGACAGGATGACGAATTCTATACGGCTGGAGGGCGGGTTCTGGGGGTCACTGCCCGCGGTGCCACGCTTCCCGTGGCCATCGAGTCGGCCTACGCAGCGTGTGCGAAGATTCACTTCGAGGGAATGCACTACCGCACCGATATTGGAGCGAGGCCGCTAAAGGCAAGATAGCCGTTTCACGTTTCTCGTTTCACGTAGCGAGCAATAGACTTGAAATGGAAAACGTGAAACGTAAGACCTGAGATTGTCTAACCGCAAGGAGCGAGCATCATGGAACGAGAAACGAATAACGTGAAACGTGCAACGGTCGTCTCGGTCGTAATGGGAAGCGATTCCGACTTGGAGATCATGCGCGAAGCGGGCAAGGCCCTGGACGATTTCGGCATTGCCTATGAAATCGACGTCACTTCGGCGCATCGTTCTCCGGCGCGCACCGGAGAGTTTGCGCGGGGAGCTGCGGCGCGCGGCATCAAGGTCATCATTGCCGGTGCCGGGGGCGCCGCTCACTTGGCAGGCGTAATCGCAGCGGAGACCACATTGCCAGTGATTGGTGTGCCCATTCCTTCGACCTCGTTGCAGGGCCTGGACTCACTCTTGGCGACGGTGCAAATGCCGGCCGGCATTCCTGTAGCAACTGTCGCGATCGGCAAGGCCGGAGCGACCAACGCCGGCATTCTCGCTGCGCAAATGCTGGCGCTGAGCGATCCCGCTGTAGCTGCAAAGATGACCGCCCACAAAGAGAAGCTGGCGCGAGGCGTTGAGGAGAAATCAAGAAAACTGCGCGAAGGGAAAAATTGACAGAAAGTCAGCA
>JBEKOS010000137.1:0-9199 GCA_049521535.1 Terriglobales bacterium
AGGCACACTGGCGGGCGCCGTGCTTGGCGCGCTCTTCCGGCGCGGTTCGCGCGGCGGACGTTTGCTCGCCTGTTGGCTGGAAGGCTTTCAGCCGGGGGCAGTCGCGATGGCAGGCCTTTGTGCACTGGGCATGTGGGTGCTGTCGCAGTTAAGTCCATTCGTTCCGGTGATAGAGAGTGATGTCTTGCGCGACAATCTCAAGCCGGCATGGCAGGTGCTGCACGGCGAGTACGCATGGCGGCCCTTTCACTTCGCCTGCTACTTTTTTTACCTGGCAGGCGCATTGTTGCTGGTCCGACGGTTGCGCAAACATGGGAGGGACCGGAAAACCGTCACAGTTGGCTTCTTTCTGATTGCGGCTGGAGTTCTGTTGATAAAGCCCTTTATCTACAAACATCAGTTGTCCCTGGAAGCAATAGCTGCGTTGGTCGCATTCGCTGTTGCTGTATGCCTAATTTCCATCTGGTTCACCCGCATCCGCTCGGCGGCTGAGCAGAGCCCAGTTTGCATATTGTTGTTGCTTCAGGCAGGCTTTATTGCCTACGAGCTCGAGCCTGCCGCCGGTTCTTATACGCCGTTCAATTGGGTACCCTTTGCCATGCAGAATGAAGTGCCGCTGACCTCCCTGAACAACATCCTGGCAACGACATGGCCTTTCATGGCGGCTGGCAGTGTGGTCGCCTTAGCAGCGTTCCAAAGCGATGACAGGGACCGCAGGCGGCAGATGGCGTTGTTTGGGGGAATAGCGGTTCTGCTGATCGTATGGGTTCTGGAGGGCACTCAATGCTACATTCGTGGGCGCTATGGCGATTTCACCACCGTGTTGTTGGCGGTGGCTGCGTGGAGCGTTCCCTGGCTTCTTGTCGGCGAGAGTGAGCCGGAGCTTCAGCATGAACTGCCGATCCTACCGGGGACTCTCCATCGTTGAACACTTGTGGTGGCGGCGGTAGGACTCGAACCTACGACCTACGGATTATGAGACCGTCGCTCTAACCACCTGAGCTACACCGCCACAATTGTTTCAACGAGTTAATCAATTTTATCATCCCGGATGAACAGCGAATCGCACAGGGCATGGACACCGAGCGGATGGCACGAACTGAGGGAACTTCGGTCTCCCGCCGTGTTGCCGAGTGGAAACCGCAGCCAAATTCAAGCCTCAAGTTCAAAATTCCCACTCCCAAGTAACCTTTTCGACATCAAATTCAGCAGAATTGCCTTGGGCCCAGCATCAGGCAGTTCGATATAATGAAAGGCACTGGCCACTCTAACCGGAGAGCAACAAGCTATTTCCGGCCAAACGAGCCAAGTTTGTCCACAAAGAAGTTTCATGTCAAAAACAGCTAAAATTGTCGTCCTCAGCGCATCCCTTGTCCTGGTCCTGTTTTCGGTATTGGGCGGCCTGGGTGTCAAGGCTTCCACCAATGACGGTGCCTACCGCCAGCTCGGCGTGTATTCCGAGGTTCTGGAGCGCGTGCGCAGCGAATACGTGGAGGAGCCGAACATGCCGGCGGTTACCGAGGGCGCGCTGCACGGCCTGCTCGAATCGCTGGACCCGAATTCCAGTTATATGACCCCGGCGGAGTTCAAGGCGTTCAAGGCGCGCAAGCAGGAGGGCAAGGCCAATATTGGCGCCGCCGTTTCCAAGCGCTTTGGATATGCGGCCGTGGTTTCGGTGATCCCCGGCGGGCCCGCGGACAAGGCCGGATTGCAGGACGCGGATATTCTGGAGTCCATTGAAGGCAAGACTTCGCGCGAAATGTCGCTGGCCGAGATTGAGTCCATGCTCGAAGGGGCACCCGGCTCGAACGTAACCGTCTCAGTGGTGCGGGCGCGCCGCGCCGAGCCGGTGAAGACCGTGATCACGCGCGAAGTGGTGCAAATCCCCCCGGCCACCGACAAGATGGTGGAGGAGGGAATCGGCCTGATCCAGGTTGAGGCGCTTAATAAGGGCAAGAGCCAGGAAATTGCCGCCAAGATCCGGTCGCTGCAGAAGGACGGAGCCAAGAAGCTGATTCTCGATCTCCGCGATGTCTCCCAGGGCGAGGAAGCGGAAGGCGTGGCCACTGCCAATCTGTTTTTGAACCACGGTACCATCGCCTATCTGCAGGGCCAGAAGATTCCGCGCGAGACTTTCAACGCGGACCCGGTCAAGGCCGTCACAGATCTGCCGCTGGTGGTGCTGGTCAACCGCGGGACGGGCGGGGCAGCCGAGATTGTGGCCGCAGCCATTCTGGAGAATGCGCGCGGCGATGTGCTCGGCGACAAGACCTTCGGCCTCGGCTCGGTGCAGAAGACCATCGAAATGCAGGACGGTGCGGCGCTTATCCTTTCGGTGGCCAAGTACTACTCGCCGGGCGGCAAGGCGTTGCAGGATTCGGCGGTCACGCCCAACATCCTGGTTGCCGACAACAACGACGACGCGGTTTCGCCTGAAGACGAACCCGAGCCCTCGCCGAACGAGCCTCTGAAGAAAGACAAGGCCGGTCCCGACGAGCAATTGCATCGGGCCATCGAGGTATTAAAGAATGGCGATCCGAGGGCCCAGGCCGCATCTGGCGTTAAGGATGCGGACATGACGGTCGTCGATCACCCGCTGCCGCCGAAGCAAGATCCGAAGGACTAGCAGCCAGCACTCAGCGATCAGCAACGAACCTTGGCTGAGAGCTGAGGCATGACTGGTCTACCCGACCAGCACTGCCCCGCCATTCACGTTTACGATTTCTCCCGTCATAAATCCTGCGAGCGGCGTGCACAGAAACAGGACGGGCGCGGCGATTTCTTCAGGAGTAGCCACCCGGCCCAATGGAATTGTTTGCAGGACTTTACTCCGCAACCTGGGATCATCGAGGGAAGGCGCCGCCATGTCCGTGGCCACCCAGCCGGGCGCAACGCAGTTCACGTAGATGCCAAAAGGCGCGAGTTCCACCCCCAGGCTTTTGGTCACGCTGATCAGGGCGCCTTTGGATGCGGAATAGTCGCAGTGCCCGGCCTCGCCGCGCTGGCCGGAGGTCGAGCTGATCAGCACGACATGTCCCCCGGCTTTCTGAGATTTCATCTGCGCTACCGCGTGCTTGACCACGGCAAACGCGCTATCCAGATTTACCGCCATGGTGCGACGCCATTGCGCGTCCGTCATCTCGTCCACCGGCATGTCGTCCGAAGGCCAAATGGCGTGGTTCACCACCAGCGCATCCAGGCGCCCGAAATGATGAACTACCGCGGCTATCAATTCGCCGGCACTATTCAAGTCGCTCAGTTCGGCTTTTAAGGCCAGGCATCTCTCCGCCCCGCATTCCTGCGCCAGCTTCTCGGCTTGAACCCGGGCTTGCCGGTAGTTGAAAGCGACGCGCGCTCCCGCCTCGATAAACGCGCGCACACACGCGGCGCCAATTCCGCGCGATCCTCCGGTGATGAGCACAACTTTATCAGCTACTGAAAGAGTGATGGGCATACGGGCCGAGAGTAACACAGAAAACCAGTTTCCAGCCGCCGGTTGTCAATCGTATGCCAGCGGCCGATCCAAATGGGCCCGATTCCCTGCGTGATAAAATCGTATGTGAATTCGCCGGCTGTTTCCGCAGCCGGGCGTTGGACGCGCGGGCATCCAAGGCTTCTACGCTTCTCAAAAAAGGACACAAGGTAGTGCCAGAACGGACTGTTCAACGCCCCGTAATCACCTATGCGGACGCCGGGGTTGACGTTACCAAGGCCGACCGCGCCAAGCAGCGCATCAAATACCTCGCCCACAAAACCTTCAATCGCAGCGTGCTAAGCGAAATTGGCGGCTTCGGCGCCTGTTTCGTCATCGACAAGAAGAAATATGCCGATCCGGTGATGGTGGCCAGTGTTGACGGCGTGGGAACCAAGCTGAAGGTGGCCTTCGAGCTTGGCATCCACCATACCATCGGCGCCGATCTGGTGAATCACTGCGTCAACGACATCGCCGTGCAAGGGGCGACGCCCGTCATTTTCATGGACTATTTTGCCACCGGCAACCTGGAACCGGAGGTGGTGGAAAAGGTGGTCAGCGGCCTGGCAGAGGCGTGCAAACACAATGGCTGCGCCCTGATCGGCGGTGAGACTGCCGAAATGCCGGGCTTCTACCCCGATGGCGAATACGACCTCGCCGGCTTCATCGTTGGCGTGGTCGAACGCGAAAAGCTCATCACCGGTAAGAATGTGCAGGTGGGTGATGTTCTCGTAGGCCTGCCCTCGAACGGCCTGCACACCAACGGGTACTCCCTGGCGAGAAAACTGCTTTTCTCGGCAGCGCGCTACTCGCCGGACCTTTACCTCAATGAAATCAAGAACAAGGTGGGCACCGAACTGCTGCGCACCCATCGGAGCTACCTGTCGTTGATCCGGAAGCTGACCGCCGCCGACACCGTGGTCGCGATGGCGCACATTACCGGCGGCGGCATCACGGAGAATTTGCCGCGCGTGCTGGCCAAGGGAATGGGGGCGCATATCGAGTTGGGAACCTGGCCGTCGCAACCGATCTTCGAGCACCTGCAAAAGCTGGGCAACGTTCCCCAGGATGAAATGTTGCGCACGTTTAACATGGGTTTGGGTATGATCCTGGTAGTACCGCCGCAAAAATTCAAGCGCGTTCAGACAATTCTCGAACGCGCCGGCGAGAAGACTTACAGCATTGGACGCATAGTAAAGGGAGAGAGAAAGGTCACGTACTCCTGACGAGTGCGAAAACTCAACCGTTGAGTTGCACGAGTTTGGCGGTCCTTTCGCCTGTGGGAACTTAGGCACGACCCGCGCGAGCGATTGCCAGCCCGTTCAGCACGCCGGTTGGGTTTTTGGATTGAGCTATGCCGGAAAACCACAATGTCACGCTGCTGCTTGCAATCATCTATGGTTTTTGGGCCTTGGTATGCCGATGGGTTGTCTCCCACCCGGCACAAATTCTATACCGGCTGGATTACTTCGACCGCACGGCCCGGCCCGGGCGCCGTGCCCTCAGGCGCACCAGCATCATCGCATTTTTCGGTCATGCGGTTTTTGTTTATCTTGCATTAGGACCAATATTCGAAATGGGATTGCCTCCGCGCTGGGCAGCTTTTGCCAACAGTATTCCGCTAACGTTGTTGGCGACCGCACTGGTGTTGTGCATTACCTTGCAGGGGACGCGAAGAATGTTTCGAGATGAAGGACACGGAATGTGAAGAATCTCGGTGTCCTGCTGAGTGGCCGCGGGTCGAATTTCATTGCCATTGCAGATGCGATCGATGCCGGAAGCATAGCCTATGCCCGCATCGCCGTGGTCATATCCAACCGGCCCGAGGCGCCTGGCCTCGCGGTCGCGCGCGAGCGTGGTCTGGAAGTCGTTGTGATTCCGTCTGCCGGTCGCCTGCGAGAAGAACATGAGCGCGCAGTCGTGGCTACACTGAAAGCGGCCCAAGTCGATCTGGTCTGCCTGGCCGGATACATGCGCCTGCTATCGCCTTGGTTTATTCAGCAGTTCCCTTATCAAGTCCTGAACATCCATCCGGCCCTGCTGCCCGCATTTCCCGGCATGGACGCCCAAAAGCTGGCTTTTGACTACGGCGCGAAGGTCAGCGGTTGTACTGTCCATTTTGTCGATGAGCATGTGGACCACGGGCCCATCGTCGTGCAGAGAGCTGTGCCCGTGCTGGAAGACGATGACGAACACGCCTTGGCGGCCCGCATCCTGGAGCAGGAGCATATTGCCTACAGCGAGGCCATTCGCATTGTGCTCGCAGCCAACTGGAGGATTGTGGGCAGAAGAGTGGTAGAGAACCAGGGGAGTCAGTAGTCAGTAGAAGGAATCCAGAACACTTGCTTCGTTCAACCTCAGATTCGAGTCTTATCCACAATCAGGTCCGGATGGGCATCGAGACGGCAAATTCGATTCTCCGCACACAGTCTTTTCCCAGCAAGCCGGCAAATTCGCGCAGATATATAGCTTCGAGTTGCCCCAGTTGCGCTTGCCAGTTCCGGTCGGGCGTCTCCACGTACAGTACGCTATTGGAAAATTGCACGGCACGCGTGCGCGCAGACACCGACTGGCCGCATATCGCCGGCCACGCCATGATGGGGGCTTCCCCGGGCGGCGCGGCTCGCAGCAGATCGGCCATGATTTCCAATAATCCCGCGCCGGCCGGTTCCATGTGGCACTCCAGGAGCGTTGATTCTACCACCGAGAAGACCCTTAGATTCGCCTTTGAACATACGCCAGAGCTTCCGCTTTCGAGTAAAGGCGGCCCTCCAATTGCGCATCCTCAACTGCCGATAGTATGGCGCTGAACTGTGGACCGGGCTTCATCCCGAGCGCAATGAGGTCGTGGCCGGTGATCAGCGGCGCGGGCCGAATCTGTTCCGGCGGCGTGTGTGCCAGCTTCTCGTGGAGAGCTTCGTAGATCGCCAGGTTGCGATGGCTGGAGAGGCAGTCCATGCGGTGCAACTCCAAATGCTGATCGAACTTCGGCAGGCGCAGGAAGCGCTTCAGGGTGGATTCCTTCATCCGCGGCACATCAGCAAAACGCATGTGATTGGCGATCAGCGCGAGGATCTGCTCAGTATCATCGTTGGACATCCGCAATTTCTCGCAGATATCCCTGGCAATGGCTTCGCCGACTTCCACATGGCGGTCAAAGCGGATGCGGTCCGGGGCAACGCGGAAGGTCGGCGGTTTCCCCACATCGTGCAGCAGCGCGCCCCAGGCCAGCGTTCGCGGGCATCCCGCCGCCAGCTTCTCGAGGATCAGCCGCGTATGTACCCAGACGTCACCTTCAGGGTGAAACTGCGGTGGCTGCTCCACACCCTTCATTTTTTCGACGTCGGGCAGCACCTCGTGCAGCAGCCCGGTCTCATCCAGTAATTCGAATGCGCGGCGCGCCTGGCCTTCGGTCAGCATTTTGGTAAGCTCGTCGCGTATCCGTTCCTGGCTCACGGACCTGACTTGCGGCGCAAGTTCGCGAATCGCGGCAAAGGTTTGCGGCTCGATGGTAAAACCGAACCGGGCGGCAAATCGCACTGCTCGCAGCAGCCGCAGCTTGTCCTCGCCGAAGCGCCGTTCAGGATCTCCAATGGTGCGGATGACTCCGGCTCGCAGGTCTATTTCGCCACCGACGAAATCGAGCACCCTGTCATTTACAAGTGGATCAATCAGCAAGCCATTGATGGTGAAGTCGCGGCGCTTTACGTCCTCTTCCGGATTCAGCGCGTAACGTACTTGGTCGGGATGGCGACCATCGCTGTAGCGACCGTCGCTGCGAAAGGTTGCGACTTCAACAGCGTGGTGCCTGCTCTTAGCGCCGTCAGTTGCATCGCCAGCGGGTTCGAGTTCGGATTCCACCGGAACCAGAACTACGCCGAACTGCGCGCCTACCGCCCAAGTGCGTGGAAACAGGCGCATGACTGCGTCGGGAGTGGCATCGGTGGCAACATCATAGTCGACGGGCTCACGCCCCAGCAGCAGATCGCGCACGCACCCGCCCACCAGATACGCCTGATGTCCGCTTGCGCGAAGGGTGCGGATGATCTCAACGGCCTGGCTGCGCAACGCCATAAGTGAGAAGCTAACACAATGCAAACTCGGCAATGGATCCACACCGATAACAACGGATCGGAACCGGCCAGATTTCTAGTGGATCAGTATGGATCCGTGTAAATTCGTGGCTAGATTCTTCTTCGCGCTAAACTTACTTCATGGCGGATGCGTTTATCCTGGGCATCGAAAGTTCCTGCGACGAGACCGCAGCGGCTGTGGTTCGATCGGGAGAGCAGGTTGTCTCCAATGTCGTGTATTCGCAGATAGCCACGCACCAGCCATATGGCGGAGTGGTACCCGAACTGGCTTCGCGCGAGCATTTGCGCGCCATTGTTCCGGTAGTGCGCCAGGCATTGGTTGAGGCCGGGCAAACCTACGCTTCAATCGATGCTTTGGCTGTAACCCAGGGGCCCGGCCTTGCCGGCTCGTTGCTGGTGGGCGTGAGTTTCGCCAAGGCCGTGGCCTTCGCGCAAGACAAGCCACTGATTGCAGTAAACCATCTCGAGGGACACATTCACGCAGTGCTCCTCGAAGAGAGACAGAAGGGCAATCGGTCAGTTCAGTTCCCGCTAATGACGCTCGTCGTTTCCGGGGGGCACACGCACCTGTACCTGGCGGAACAGCACGGCGCGGGATGGCGGTACCAGAACATCGGGCATACCCGTGATGACGCTGCCGGGGAAGCCTTCGACAAAGTGGCCAAGTTACTGGCGCTGGGCTATCCCGGCGGACCCGTTATCGACCGGTTGGCGCCGCATGGCAATCCGGAGGCAGTTAGATTTCCGCCGTCGCAGATCAAGCACCGCGAACGCGGCGACAAGTCACCCGTCCCGGCGCGCCCGCACTTCGACTTCTCCTACAGCGGCATCAAGACTGCCGTCCTGCGTTATGTGGAGACACATGCGATGGAGGCCGGCATCGAGCGGCGGCGGGCCGCAATGTCAACGGTCAAGAATCCCAGCGCGGATACGATTCGCGATTTATGCGACCGGCAAACGCTGGATTTGATCGCCAGCTTTCAGGGAGCGATGGTCGAGGACCTGGTGAGCAAGACGCTGGCAGCGGCGCGGGAATACGCGATCGCCACGCTGTTTGTGAGCGGAGGCGTGGCCGCGAACCATGAACTGCGAGTCGCCTTCGAACGGCGGGCAGCGCAGGAAGGACTGCCGGTGTACTTCCCTTCGCGTCCGCTCTCCACGGACAACGCGGCAATGATCGCGGCGGCCGCCTATCCCAAGTTCCTGGCGGGAGCTTTCGCCTCCCCGGAACTGTCAGCGGACGCCGGTTTGGCGCTGGTCTGAGCAGTCAGCTCTCAGTCGTCAGCATTCAGCAGAAAATTGAAATTTGTTATTTCTCTTGCCCGACTGATAGCTGAGTGCTGACGGCTGAGAGCTTCCATTACGCTTCGTCGATCGGCGTGCGCTCTTCAATTGCCATGTCGTCGAATTCGCTGGAATCGAAAACCTCGCCGCATTCAATGCATTGGACAAATTCGGAGTCTTCGTCGCGCGAGACGATTTGGACACGCGGATGTTTGCATGGAACCGCGCCGCCTCGCTGCGAAGGGGGTAGTGGAGTGAGATTCGGCTGATTTGGGCTCATACAGGCTGCACTGCCGCTCCTAACGACAGTGCTGCGAATCACAAATCCTCAGATTGCGTTATTCTACCC
>JBEKOS010000138.1:0-9158 GCA_049521535.1 Terriglobales bacterium
GTCGTAGAGCGCCGTGCCGCCCCCGGGCCGCAGCATGCGCACGCCCTTCGAGAGTTCCTCGGCGCTGTCGGTAAAGTCTGCGGTGACTTCCGCCGTAGTATCGAAACCAAGCACAAATGCACGGTCCGATTTCGGACGCACGACTTGGTTCAGGAATTCAATCGAGGCGTCCTGCTCGAATTTGAAGCGGTCACGAATGGAGTTGCTGGCGTCGATCAGCAAGCCGATGCGCAAGGGAAGATTCGTTTCACGGCTGAAGGCGTCGATTTGCTTTGGTGCAACATTGTTGTCGAGGATGCGGAAATCGGTCTTTTCGAGGTCTTTGACAAACTTTCCATGCTTGTCGGTCACGGTGAAAATTACGTTTACCTCGTCTACGCGCTTCACAAACGTGATTCCGGCCTCGCCGGAGTCATTCGAATTTTGCGGTTGAGATTCAGCATTACCGCCTTCGGCGGCGGGCTTGGAAGTGTCCTGCGATTCCGGTGCGGCAGGCGGAGGAGCCGGTACTTCCGGAACTGGCGCCGGCTTGGGCGTCTGCTGCGCACTTGCGGGCGGCGGCGCTGCCGGGACAGACGCCTGATTCTGCTGTTGGCGCACTGCAGAAGGCGCGGACGGCAACTCCTGTTGGCCCAGTGCGCTCGTTGCCGGAGCAAGCACCAGCAACGTGAGAACAATGACGATTAAAAGACGAAACATGCGGTTAGCTAGAATTATAGCGGGTAGAGAATACCATCACTCTGCTGCCGCCGGCCGCGTCTTTACCAGGAATCCTTTGAGCTCATCCGGAAGCGCCGCGCTAAGGCTTAACGAGGCATCGGTCCGGGGATGCTGAAACTGAATTGCGGCGGCGTGCAGGAAGTTCCGGGACAAATGAAGTGGGGCAATTTGTGATTTTTGATTTGGGATTTGGGATTTCCTGGTGCCTCGCTTCCGGCTGGTTTCGATTTCTAAATCCCCAATCCGAAATCCCAAATTCATCTTGATCTCGCGTGGCGCCCCATAGAGCGTATCGCCGGCGACTGGATACCCTAACGAGGCAAGATGAACGCGGATCTGATGGGTGCGTCCGGTTTCAATGCTGACCTCCAGCAGCGTGAACTTGCCGAAGGGCCCGTCGATACGCTCGCGCACCTGCCAATGACTTAGGGCGGCGCGCCCGCCGGCACGGCGCGTGGTCATGCGCGTGCGCCGAACAGAATCGCGGCTAATGGGACTGCTGACGGTGCCTGAGTCCCCTTTCACTGCTCCGTGCACCAGCGCAATGTAGGTCTTGTGGATGGTGCGGCTTGCGAACTGCTCCGCCAGCTTGCGATGCGACCAGTCATTCTTCGCAACCACAATCAAACCGCTGGTATTGCGATCCAGGCGATGGACAATACCCGGCCGCAAAGCTCCCCCGGTGGCCGAAAGTGCGCCAAAGCGGTGCAGAAGAGCGTTTACCAGAGTGCCGCGATTATGTACGCCGGTCGCCGGTCCCGCGCCCGCGTGCACCATCATGCCTGCGGGCTTGTTAACTACTGCCAGATCGTCGTCTTCATAAACCACTTCCAGAGGAATGTCCTCTGCCATGGCGCGCAACGGGGGCCGTGCGGCAACGCCTTCCAGCACAATCTGTTCTCCGGGACGGAGCTTTCGCGACGGTTTCGCGATAGCGCCCTCGACCTGCACCTTTCCCTGACCAATGAGCTCCTGAACCCGGGCCCGGCTGAGCTCGGGAAGGCGCTCGACCAGAAGGTGGTCGAGCCGCCGTCCTGCGTCGGAAGATGGGACATTGAACTTAAGATGCATTGGTGATCTGGAGATTGGTGAATGGTGACTAATAGGCGGCAAGAATCTTGGGGCCGGAACTTCTAAATCACCAATCGCCAATCACTGGGTTACAAATGACCAAGTTGTTATGCCTTGACCGGATTGGCAGCAGTTGCAGGTGCCCTACGGCGCCGCAGCCACAGTATTCCTCCGGTGATAACCAGGAGAATCGAGATCAGTTGCGTTCCGGTCATGGCGCCGCCGAACAGCGTGCCCCGCTCCGGGTCATCTCGCAGGAATTCAAGAAAGTAGCGGGCAATTCCATACAGGAACATGTAGGCGCCAATCACCTGTCCATCGATCCCGGTGCGCTTGATCAGCGCCGACAAGATCAGGAAATTCACCAGCTCGAACGCCGACTCGTAGAGCTGCGTCGGATGGAGCCTGATTCCCAAGGGGGTTCCAGAGATCACCTGCGCCATAGGATTGTGATAGGTCACGCCCCAGGGAAGGCTGGTGGGCTTGCCATAACAGCATCCGGCGGCGAAGCAACCCAATCGTCCGATCGCGTGTCCCAGAGCGATGCCGGGCGCAAAGGCGTCACAGGTGCGCAGCGGCGGCATGTGATGACGCCGGATAAACCACACCGAGGCAGCGATGGCAGCGATAAGACCGCCGTAGAAAATGCCGCCGGCACGCAACGTGGCCAGGCTGAACAGGTCACGCGGATGCTGCGTATACCAGCGCCAATCTTGCAAGACGAGGAGGAGCTTGGCACCGGCGATTGCCGCCAGAATCGCCAGCACACCGAGGTTCCAGGCGTTTTCGGGGTCAATCCCTTCGCGCCGGGCAAAGTGCGAGGCGGTCATAATTCCAGCCAGTACGCCGAGCGCCACCATCACGCCGTACGTGCCGAGCCAGAACGAGCCGATGCGAAATAACTGCGGAAACAAGGATCAGGACTCCCGGAACAGGCTTCCCCAGCCTACACCATATCTGTCGACAAATTTCGGGGCTTCGGTTTTTTGATGTTCCGGGAACGGCGATCGAATCAAGACCAGAAAAAGCCGACCCGCGAGGCCGTGTGGAAGGGCGTTTAATGAGCCCGCCTAGTACGGTGGGAGCCCCCCGCGACCCCTTAGGGATTTCCGCATGACGGAATTCACACACAGGATCTTCAATAACGAGTAGGGCCCCCTGCTCATTGTCGTTGGCTCAAAAAAACGACCGCCACCATCACGAACTTAGCAGGCCGGCTTATTTGTCAGATGCTAGAGAAATCTCGCAGTGGTGGCAAGAGGAAGCGTGCAAATAGTTGGCAGTTGAGTTGCAGGTTCAAGGACGATTAACAGCGGATTGAACTCGCTCCAGACGGATGATCCGGTACTTCTCAAATCTGAATTCTTCAAACTGAAATCTACACGAAGATCATCCCGCCATCCTCTTCTCCTGCAAAGCTTCGTCGAGCGCCCCCGATAGGTGCTGCATACGCTCGGCGACATCATTGGCCGCCGAATCATGCTTGCGTTTGAGAACGTGGTATTCATCCGCTATATTCAACGCTGCCAGCACCGCCAGGCGCAGCGAGTCAACCGTAGCGGTCTGTTCGGCAACCGCTCGCATTTTCGTATCCACGTATTCGGCCAGCTTGAAGAGATACGCCGGGTCGGTGCCGCGCAGGTTGTAGGGCTGATCGTAGATTTCCACCCGAACACTAGTATTGGTATCCGCCACGAGAATCTCCCTCAGGCAACTGAAAACGGCGAACTGAGTACGGCATCACCTATTCCTCCGCCAGAGCTTCGATCTGGCCGAGCAATTTTTCCACGCGACCGCGTACGTCTTCGCGCTCGCGTCGCAGCGCCACATTTTCGCCGCGCAGCGTTTCGAGCTCCTCCTCGCGCATCTCGAGTTGCTCGCGCAAGCGCGCGCTGTCCCGTTCGGCGGCCGCTGTGGCCTCGCGGGCTGCCTTCAGTAATTCGATGGTACGGTATATTTTTTGCTCGAGCGAATGGAGATTGTCCGCGGTGGCCTCGGGCGCTTCGCGCATTGCATTTGCCGACATGAGTGCGGGTTTCCTTCCTGGAAAATGAAAACAGTTGCGAGCGCAGTATAACTCAGAAAGATATGCTTTGTGACCTGCTGATTTAGGAACCTCGCCGCGGCGGCATAAGCGGAGGCGGAAAGGCCCGCGACCACCGGCGGAAGCGGTACGTATCCGAGGCCACGGAACCGTTAGCCTGTACCACACATGCTATAATTTTCTCCGTATTCCTCAAAGGGAGGGGCCGCATCGAGAAAAGGTTTATTCGCACGAACGAGCGTATCCGGATTCGCGAAGTGCGCGTGATTGACGACGAGGGCAAGCAACTCGGCATCATGGCGCCTTACGAAGCGCTGAAGATTGCGCGCGAGAAGACATTGGATCTGGTGGAAGTTTCACCCACTGCGCAACCGCCTGTCTGCCGGATCATGGACTTCGGCAAGTACCTTTACGAACAGGAAAAGAAGGAACGGGCGGCAAAGAAACACCAGCACACCATTACCATCAAGGAAGTCAAGTTTCGTATCAACGTGGACGAACACGATTACGAAACCAAGAAGAAGCATGTATTGCGGTTTCTCGAGGATGGCGACAAGGTAAAGGCCACGATTTTCTTCCGCGGCAGGGAGATGACGCGGCAGAGTCTGGGACGCGGCATTCTCGAGCGGTTGATCACCGAACTGGGAGACAAGGCGATCGTGGAGTTTCGGCCGCGGCAGGAGGGTAACACGTTGCACGCTATCCTCGCGCCTCCCAAGGCACAGCCGCCAAAGAAGGAGAAACAGGAAAAGGCGGAGAAACCGGTATTGGCATCACCGACGCCGCCGAGATCGGCTCCGGCCAGTCCTCCGGTTTCAGGTGCAGCACCGGAAAGCAGTTAGAAGCAAATAGCTGGCAGTTAGTAGTCAGTAGTTAGCAATAGGATATCCTACCTTTGCTGCTTCCCACCTAGCTACTAAGTACTAGCCACAGGTTCTAGAGGAATTATGCCTAAACTAAAAACGCACAGCGGAGCGGCCAAGCGCTTCAGGAAGACGGGTACCGGCAAGGTGAAGCGCAGCCATGCTTTTTTGCGCCACATCCTTACCTCGAAGGACACCAAACGCAAACGCGCTTTGCGGTCTTCGGTGATCGTCAGCGATGCCGATACCCCCAAAGTGAAACGGATGATTCCGTACTAGCGGAACTTCCAGGCGTGTGAAGAGGCTGGATTCCAGTGAATCCTCCTTGCCTCCAGCCGCCGTAATGCCTGCAATTGCGGGCGATCAAAAAAGGAGACCACCATGCCTCGTGTAAAACGCGGAACCAAACGCCGCGCCAAACGGAAGAAGATCCTCCATCGCGCTGAGGGTTATTTCCTAACCAAGTCAAAACTCTACCGGTCAGCGAAAGAATCGGTCGAACGCGGACTGAAGTTTGCCTTTACCGGGCGGCGGCAGAAAAAGCGCCAATACCGCTCTTTGTGGATTGTGCGCATCGCCGCCGCTGCCAAGCTGAATGGGGTGAGCTATAGCCGGTTCGTTAGCGGCCTCAAAAAGATCGGCCTGGAACTGGATCGCAAGATCCTGGCGGATATCGCCGTGAAAGACCCGGCGGCGTTTGCCGGGCTCTGTGAGCAGGTGAAGACCGCGCAGCCCAGCAAGGCCACAGCGTAGACCCCAGGTAAGTTTTCGGCGGACGCAGACGGATCAATGAAGGTCCGCACCAATCCGTCCAGCTCCGAATAGAGCAACCATTATTGGGTCATGACATTCACCGTCACGAAACTCGAAGACTATTCTCCTGAGGAACTGGAGAAGGTGTCCGGCGAGCTGCTTTTTGCGCTCGGACAGGAATCGGGCGCAGTCACAAATCAGAATGACTGGAAGGCGTTCCGCGACCGCTGGCTGGCGCGCAAGAATGGAATTCTGACCCAGGTTAACGACCTCTGGCTGAAAGCTGCACCCAATCCAGCAAAGCGCGAGACCGGCCGCCGCGTCAACGAGCTAAAGGCGCAAGTCGAGCAAGTGATTAAGCAGGCACTTGCCGGCATTGAATCAGGAAAGTCCGAAGCCTCCGGTATCACCGGTCCTGTCGATGTAACCCTGCCGGGAATTCGGCGTCCTCTGGGCGTTGCGCATCCGATCATTCGCACCATGAACGAGATCGTTGCGGTATTCCGCAATATGGGTTATTCCGTAGGCGAGGGGCCCGAGGTCGAGACCGATTACTATAATTTCGAGTCCTTGAACTTCCCCCCGGGACATCCGGCGCGCGACACCCAGGACACCATTTTCATCGCGGGACAGCAGTCCAGGCCGCAACGCGACCGTCTGCTGCTGCGCACTCATACTTCGCCGGTGCAGATTCGCACCATGGAGAGGCAGTCGCCACCGCTGCGCATCGTGATTCCCGGCAAGGTCCACCGTCACGACACCCCGGACGCTACTCACTCGCCGGTGTTTCACCAGGTGGAGGGCCTCGCCGTGGACGAAGGCATCACCTTTTGCGACCTGAAAGGCACCCTCGATCACGCCATGAAAGCGTTCTTCGGGCCAAAAGTGCGCACGCGTTTTCAGCCGTCGTTCTTTCCGTTTACTGAACCCAGTGCAGAGGTGTACGTAAGCTGCATCTTCTGCAGCGGGAACGGCTGCCGCGTCTGCAAACAAAGCGGGTGGATCGAATTGCTGGGCGCTGGCATGGTAGATCCCGCGCTTTACGGGTTTGTCGGCTACGATCCCGAAAAGGTAAGCGGCTTCGCTTTCGGCATGGGAGTGGAGCGCATCGCCATGCTGATGTATGGCCTGGACGACATCCAGCAGTTCTATCTGGGCGATGTGAGGTTTCTGGAGCAGTTCGCGTAACCGAGCAATCAGCCAAACCACCAGATTTAACGGCTGTGTGCTGATCGCTGGCGGCAGATAGCTATGAAGATTTCCTCCAATTGGGTCCGCGAGTTCGTTGACGTGAAAGTGGACGATCAGCAGCTTGCGCGGGACTTGAGCAGTCATGGAATAGGTGTTGAGGGCCTTTCGGCCACGCCCGATGGCGGCATCGTCTTTGAGGTCGAGTTCACCGCCAACCGTCCCGACACTATGAATCATTACGGCGTGGCGCGGGAGTGCTCGGCCATCTACGACCTAGAGCTCAAGCCACTGGCGGTCAAGCTGCCTGAAATGGCGATGGCAGCGGGCGCCGGTTCGGATTTCGACCCGAGGCCCGACAAGAAGGAGCCTGCATCGAAACAATTTTCCATCGAAATTGAAGATCCACAGGGCTGCGCCCGCTACACCGCGCGCGTCATCCGGGGAGTTAGGATCGGCGAATCCCGCGAGTTGATCGTCCGGCGGCTGCAGTCGGTGGAACAGCGACCAATCAACAACGCCGCCGACGCCAGTAATTACACATTGTGGGAGATGGGGCATCCCACGCACGCATTCGACCTCGACTTGCTGGAAGGCGGAAGAATTGTCGTACGAAGGGCGCACGCTGGAGAGACACTGCGAACTCTGGACGGCATCGATCGCAAACTTTCGCCCGAAGACCTGGTGATAGCCGATGCAGGTAAGCCGGTTGGCCTGGCAGGGGTCATGGGAGGCGAGGCCACCATGATTACCGCGAAGACGCGCAACGTTTTGATCGAATCGGCCTGGTTTGACCCCGTGGCCGTTCGCAAGACCGCCAAACGGCACAGCTTGCATACAGACGCCTCCCACCGCTTTGAGCGTGGCGCCGATTTCGCCGCAACTCCTCTCGCCTGCGCAAGGGTCGCCCAACTCATTCTGGAATCGGCGGGCGGCAAGCTTGAAGCCGGCGCGATCGACGTGATTGCCCGGTCCGTTACGCCGCCTGAAATCCTGCTCAGGCAGAAAGAGGTACGGCGCATTCTCGGCAAGGCAATCGCTGAAGCTGAGGTCGAGCGCATTTTGCTGCGCCTGGGGTTTGGCGTAATGCGCTCCACTTCGGACCGCTTCTCTGTACAGCCGCCAGCTTGGCGCCTCGATGTAGAACGCGAAATTGACGTGATCGAAGAGATCGCGCGGATTCACGGCTACGATGATTTTCCCGGTACGCTGCCCGGCTTTGCGGGAGCGGTTGTGGAACTCCCGGACGAAGGCAAGGACGCGAAGCTGCGCCAAATCCTGCTGGCTATGGGCTACGGCGAAGCGCTCTCCTGGACCTTTGTAGGCGCGGAGGACGCGAAGACGTTTTCCTCTGCGCAGCCACTCGCGCTGGAAAACCCCATCAGCGATGAGGCGACTGTAATGCGGACTTCGCTGCTGCCGGGCATGATGCAAATGCTCGCCTGGAATCTGAACCGAGGAAACCACGACGTGCGCCTGTTCGAGGCGGGTCATATATTCAGCAAGCAGGGAGAGCGCGCAGACGAGCGCAAGCGCCTGTGCATCGGCGCGACAGGTAATGTGAACGCGTCGCACTGGGGACAGCCGGCCCGCCCCTACTCGTTCTTTGACATGAAGGGCACAATCGAGCAGGTGTTGGGCGCATTTGACTGCCGGGCTCTCTACTTTGACCGGCATGCTGCGGAATGGTCCCATCCGGGACGTTCGGCGCGCGCGGTGGTGGACGGCACGACCGTAGCTTATCTCGGACAACTGCATCCGAAGATCGCTGCGGAGCGCAAACTGCGCCAGGACGTGCACGCCTGCGAAATTTATCTTGACCGGCTATTCGAGCACGCCTTGCGCAAGCCGCACTATGTGCCGGTATCGCGTTTCCCGGCGGTTGAACGTGATTACTCCCTTGTTTTCGCCGACGAGGTCACTTTCGAGCAGATTCTAGGCTCGATGAGCGCACTGCAAATTGCCGACTTGCAGAGCATTGTTCCGGCGGAGGTATTCCGCGGCGGTGGCGTCCCCGCGGGGAAGTACTCAGTGCTATTGCGCGCCCGCTTCCAGTCCTCGCAGCGTACGCTGACAGAAGAGGATGTGGCACTCTGGTCGCAACAGATCATTGCGGCGTTAGAAGCCCTGGGCGGAACACTGCGAAAGACGTAGCGCTGTGTTGCCGGCGGACCAGTCGACTGTGGTAAGGGCGTCTCCCCCGAGCACCAGGCCACGCAAAGACCAAGATAAGAACATTCTTAGCGCAGGCTACGTTAATGAAGCGTTTTGCCGCACTCTTCGCAGCCGTTCCGCTGCTTTGCTCTTTTCTGGCCGGGCAATCGTCAGTGGTTGGGAATCAGCCGCCGACGTTCCATGTTCAGGGAACAATCAAAGATCCCACAGGGGCAGTAATTCCCGAAGCCGAAGTTACCTTTCATGCGGGGCAAGTTATCACGAACATTGCATCAGATCGAAGCGGACACTACGAAGCCGATCTGCCTTTAGGGCTTTATACAATCAACGTGCGAGTACCGCGC
>JBEKOS010000139.1:0-13789 GCA_049521535.1 Terriglobales bacterium
AAGATCGACATGCAGGAAGTGACGAACGCCATGAACATGGCGCTCAAAGAGATTCACCAGCGATTCGATCTCAAGGACTCCAAGTCAGACATCGTAATGGAAGGAAAAGACGCCATTGTGATGACCTCCGCGGACGAGTTCAAACTCAAAGCAGTCAATGACGTCTTGCAGGGAAAGCTGGTTAAGCGCGGCGTCCCTCTAAAGAACCTGGACTATTCAGCCTTGGAGAACGCGACCGGTTCAACCGTGCGCCAGCGGATTCAGCTCAAGCAGGGCATTGAAATAGAGAAGGCACGTGAAATCGTCAAGCTGATAAAGAGCTCGAAAAAGAAAGTTCAGGCCTCGATACAGGGCGACCTGGTGCGAGTCAGCAGCAAGGATCGCGACACTCTGCAGGAGATCATCGCACTGCTCAGGCAGAACGATTTCGGCATTGATGTGCAGTTTACAAATTACCGGACGGTGTAGAAAACAGTTTTCAACAGATTATTATGAGTCACTAGCCAGGAACGAAGCGGGTTGCCACGGATATAACTGGAGATTCGGTATCGCATTGACCACCTCAGTTCTTACCGACGCCAAGGCAGTTTTTGAACTGCTGCATGACGACCTCGTCGCCATTGAGCACGAGTTTGGCCGTGAAACCCAGTGTGACGTTGGCGTAATCACCGAAGTGGGTGAATACCTGCGCGCTGGCGGCGGGAAACGCATCCGGCCTGTGCTGTTGCTACTGGCTTCGCGCCTGTTTTCGAGCAATGGTACAGGTTCCGCGAATGCCATCCGCTTGGGCACCGTCGTCGAGCTTATTCATACCGCGACCCTGGTGCATGACGACATCATTGATGAGGCGCAGGTGCGCCGGGGCCGGCCCGCGGCCAATACTCATTGGGGAAACTCGAAATGCGTACTGGCAGGCGACTGGCTTTATATGCAGGCTTTCAAGGTCGCCTTGCAGGAGCGGAACTTTCGTGTGCTGGATGTGCTAATCGAACTGACTCAGCAGATGGTTGACGGTGAACTGCTGCAGATCGAAAGCCTGGGGCGCTGTGTTTCCCTGGACGAATATCTGGATTTGATTTTTCGCAAAACCGCGTTCCTCTTTTCGGTATGCATGCGGCTGGGCGGAATCCTGGCCAACGCGGCTCCCGAGCAGGAGGACGATCTCGCCGCCTATGGACGGAACCTTGGAATGGCCTTCCAGATTGTCGATGATGTGCTGGACCTCACCGCTTCGGAGGAGGTGTTGGGAAAACCTGTCGCGAGCGATCTGCGGGAAGGAAAAACCACGCTGGCGGTAATCGCGGCGTTAGAGAAGTGCGCACCTGACGAACGCGCCCTGATAGAAACTGTGCTCCGGGAGGGCGCATTTCACAGCGTTAGCCACGAACAGATTCTCGCACTCCTCAATCGCCACGATGCGGTTCGCTCTGCCCTCGCTCGCGCACGTGAGTATGCCACCGCGGCCGCAAAGTCCCTGTGCAAGTTTCCAGATTCTGACGCCAAGCGCGCATTGCTCTGGGCTCCGGAATTTGTGGTCGAGCGAAGTTCGTAAGCGCTAATGCGGCCCGAAGAGTTGCGGCGCGCAAGTTTCCGTGTCCGCTGGTCCCCGAGTCGTCTAATTTCATCCCCCGCCCACGAAATGAACGATTTCCAGGCGGTCGCCGTCGTGAAGGGTTGTATGCTGCCACTGGTCCCTCGATACAATCTTGCGGTTGACCTCAACTGCTACGCGCTCAGGTTTCGCTCCAAGCTGCAGGACGAGCGCCAGGAGGGTAAGGGAGTCATCCACAGTGCGCCCATCGCCATTAATTATGATCTGCATTCCCAACCTGACCTCATTGAAACTTGTGGCAGACACTTTACCGACTCCCTTCCAAGTTTCATTTGTCCGCCATCAGAAAGTCTTCCAAACGGCCTTCGGTGATCGAGGCCAAGGCCTGACGATGCTGCGATTTGAGTGTGTCCTGGAGTTGCTGCTCGCCTGCTTTGTCGAGTTCGGAAACCTCTGCGCCCCTCGTACCGATACACTGTCCTCGCACAAAAACCTGTGTCACCAGCCGGTCGCCGTCACGCGCCTGCCGCAGCTCGCTCTGCACGTGGTAAACCGTACCATCATGGGTCAAGTCGGTGTTAAATCCGAAAATCATGATCCTCCGATAGCGACTGGCGACGGGATTCTGTTCACTGCTTCTTGACACTCGCAGGAAGCAAAACCTATAGTCGAGCTTGGTTTAGTCCGCGCGCGCATTATATAGCACGTCTATGCCCGATAACTACTTCGCTCGCTACCTTCCCCTCCTGATTCATTTGGGAATCGCGCTGGCGCTTGGCGGCGCGATGGTACTACTGTCGCAACTCCTGGGCCGGCATAGCTACTCGCGCGCGAAATTTCAACCGTACGAATGCGGCATGAACCCGGTCGGTGACGCGCGGGAACGATTTTCCGTAAAATTTTACATGGTGGCAATGCTCTTCATCCTGTTCGACGTCGAAGCCGTATTCCTGTACCCCTGGGCTATCCTGCTGAAGGAACTCAAGATGTTTGGATTCTGGGAGATGCTGGTTTATGTCAGCGTTCTCCTGGTAGGGCTCTTTTATGTGTGGAAGAAGGGCGTATTGGACTGGGCAGAGACGAAGCCGACACCGCGTGGCACAACCTTCGACACACCGCTTTTCGAGGCTTCTACCGCCTCCGCTCCAGGCCATCCTGTTCACGAACTAGTCGGAGCGACAAGGAATTGAAACGGGTCACAGATGACTTTCTTGCCTGCGATCACTGATTTTGAACTGCTCAAGGAGCGGCCAGCCTTGGCACGCTTGCTAGCGTGGGACCCCACCTCCGTCAGCGCCGCGCGCTTTGAGCGCGGCGAACTCAGCCTGATCGTTCAGAAAGACTGCTTGCGCGAAGGGGTTGCGCTCCTTCGCGACGATCCTGAGCTTCGTTTTACCTTTTTGTCAGACATCACTTGTGTCGACTGGCATCCACGCGAACCGCGCTTTGAAGTTGTTTACGAACTGTTATCTATGGTGCGCAAAGAGCGTGTGCGCCTGAAGGTCGAACTCGGGGGCGCCGAGCCACAGGTCGATTCGCTGGTTTCGCTCTGGCCGGGCGCCAATTATTTTGAACGGGAAGTTTTCGATTTGTTTGGCATTCGCTTCTCCGGCCATCCCTACCTGCGGCGAATCATGATGCCGGAGGATTGGGAGGGCCATCCACTGCGCAAGGATTATCCGGTAGAGGGCTATCGCTAAATGAGCCATCTCGTGCCGAATCCGGTGATTGAATCTGAAGCTCGGGATCGCACTATGGTTCTGAACATGGGCCCGCAGCATCCCTCGACCCATGGCGTGCTCCGCCTGTTGCTGGAGATTGACGGCGAGACCGTCGTCCGCATGATGCCGGATATCGGATATCTTCATACTGGCATCGAGAAGACATTTGAGGCCAAGTTCTACCAGCAATGCGTCGTGCTCACCGATCGCATGGACTACCTCTGCCCCATGACCAACAACCTGGCTTATTGCCTGGCGGTTGAGAAGTTGCTGGGGCTGGAGATTCCGGCGAAGGCGCAATGGCTGCGCGTGCTGCTGAACGAATTGATGCGCATCAACTCGCACTTGGTGTGGCTGGGCTCTCACGCGATGGACATCGGCGCCATGTCGGTTTTTCTCTATTGCTTTCGTGAGCGCGAAGACCTGCTGCGCCTATTCGAGATGGTAAGTGGCCAGCGCATGATGACGTCGTATTTCCGGATTGGCGGAATCGCGCTCGAACCCCCGCTGGGCTTTTTCGATCACGTTCGCCGCTTTATCGACCACTTCCCTGCCAAGGTTAACGAGTATGAGGATCTGCTGACTGGCAATCCGATATTTATCCGGCGGTTGAAGGGCGTTGCCCACATCACAGCCGAGGATGCCATGGCGCTGGGCGCCAGCGGACCCACGGCGCGCGCCAGCGGCATCGACTGGGACCTGCGCCGAGATATGCCATACAGCGGCTACGAGAATTTTAAATTCAATGTACCCGTTTCGACCGGGGGTGACGTATGGGCCCGTTACGTGGTCCGGGTGCAGGAATTACGGGAATCGAACAAGATCGCGCGGCAGGCGCTGGAGGGAATGCCGGAAGGCGCGATCAAGGCGGATGCACCCAAAGTGGTGTTGCCCGATCGCGAGAAAATGAAGACGCAGATGGAGGCCCTGATCTATCACTTCAAGATCGTCACCGAGGGCTTCGCTGTTCCAGCCGGCGAGGTTTACCATGCGGTGGAGTCACCCCGAGGGGAGATGGGCTATTACATTGTTAGTGACGGCACTCCTAAGCCATACCGTGTGCACATGCGTTCTCCGTCGTTTGCGAATCTTCAGACACTCCCCAGAATGTGTGAAGGTCGCCTGATCGCCGATGTAGTGGCGGCCATCGGGTCGATTGACATTATTCTGGGAGATGTAGACAGGTAAAGCTTGTAATTTACAATTGAAGGTTTTCGCAGTGGGTCCTGAGCCGCATTCGTAGATTGCCAATTGCAAATTACGAGAGTACGAATATTCATGCGTTTTTCCGACCAATTCGAGGACCGCTTTGCCGAATGGCTGACGCATTACCCGGTCAAGCGATCCGTCCTGGTTCCTACCTTGCTGTATGTTCAGGACGAGCTCGGGTATCTCACCGATGCTGCCGTTTCTGAAATCGCTTCGCGCCTGCAACTCACTGAATTGGAGGTGCGCAACGTGATCAGCTATGGCGCGGAGGAGGTTTTTGATGCAGCAAGCAAGAAGCTGGGCATTGGCCATAAAGGGACCACCCCCGACGGGCAATTTTCACTGGAAGAGGTCGAATGCATCGGAGCCTGCTCTTGGGGTCCAGCTATGCAGGTGAATTACGAGTTTCATGAGAAGCTTACCCCGGAGCAAGCGGCAGCAATTATTGAGGGGTTTAAAGACCGAACCTGATTCCTGGCTGACAGAAATGCCCGATTTGGTTTCCCATCCCGACGAAGTAAAGGTGGTGTCCCGGCGCTTTGGCATGGGTGCGACCAATCTCGACCGCTATCTCGAGCTGGACGGCTACAAAGCCACCCAAAAAGCCCTGCAGATGTCTCCGGAAGCTGTTATCAGCGAGGTCAAGGCGTCTAACCTGCGTGGCCGTGGCGGCGCTGGATTTCCTACGGGCATGAAATGGTCGTTTGTGCCCAAGGAATCGGCGAAGCCGAAGTATGTCCTGTGCAATGGCGATGAAAGCGAGCCCGGGACCTGCAAGGACCGCCTGATTTTTGAACATGATCCGCACTCCGTAATTGAGGGAGTCGTTATTGCCGGATTGGCCATTGGCTCGCAGCAGGGGTACATCTATCTGCGGGGCGAATACCGGTACCTGATCGATATCATGGAAAAGGCAGTCGCGGACGCATATACCCGTGGGTTTCTGGGCAAGGACATTTTCGGAAGTGGCCGCCGGTTTGACGTTGCCATACACAGCGGCGCCGGGGCGTATGAGGTTGGGGAGGAATCCGCTTTGATGGAGTCGCTGGAGGGCAAGCGAGGGGTCCCCCGAATCAGGCCACCCTTCCCTGCTGTGATCGGACTTTACGGCGGCCCCACGGTGATCAACAACGTCGAAACCATGGCCAACGTGCCGCACATCATTCTGGGCGGCGGCGAGTGGTTTGCCTCAATCGGCACTCCCAGGAACGGCGGCACGCGCATGTTTTGCCTGAGCGGATCGGTTGAGCGTCCGGGAGTATATGAACTGCCGCTTGGATACAACCTGAAGAAGATGATTTTCGACGTCGCCGGCGGCATCTGGAAGGGCCGCAGGTTGAAAGCTGTAACTCCAGGTGGTTCGTCTGTGCCAATACTAAAGCCGGAGGAGATCGATATCCCTGCTGATTTTGATTCGCTGGTGAAAGCAGGCAGCTTTCTGGGCTCCGGGGGAGTGATCGTTCTGGACGATCATACTTGCATTGTGAAATACCTGTTGCGAACGGAGAGCTTCTATCAACACGAAAGCTGCGGCTGGTGCATCCCCTGCCGGGAGGGCACCGATTGGATGAAGAAGACCTTGAAGCGCATCCATGCCGGCGGAGGAGTGAAGCAGGACATTGACAATCTGGGTTACTTGGGCGAAAACATGCTCGGACGAACTTTTTGCCCGTTGGGCGATGCTGCAGCAATGCCGGCCATTTCGATAGTCAAGAAATTTCGCGAGGAGTTTGAGGCGCACATGGACGGCAAGCCGTGTCCGTTTGAATAGCAGATCACAGAAGAACTTAGGCGCCTCAAGACTTGCAGGCCGCTATTAGTACCTCTAGTTGGTCTTCGAGCTTTACAACTCCTCCTGAATCGCCTTCCAGAAGACATCGATTACGCTTCGGGGAGCTTCGGACGCGATGATGCCAGGTTGTAAAGCGCACATCATCGCTACGGCCTCACAAGAGTTGAGTGACTGCACACCGCACCGCTGTTGCCAAAGCTCGTGTGATGCCGGGATAAGGCTTCTGCCACGGCGTTGGAGACGTGATTGGGAGCATACCAGCGCGGCACTTCTCTGTGTTAGTTTTATAGGTTCGACATGGCGGAGATTAACATTACCGTTAACGGCAATAAGCTAACCGCGCCCGCGGGAACGCTGCTGATTGAAGCCTGCAAACGGCACGGCATCGAAATCCCCGCGTTCTGCTATTATCCGGGACTCTCTTTACAGGGCGCCTGCCGAATGTGCCTGGTCAAGATCGAGAAGATGCCAAAATTGCAGACCGCCTGCACTACCGTCATTTCCGACGGCATGCTTGTAACCACGGAAAACGATGAAGTCCGGCAGGCCCGCAAGGCAATGCTGGAGTTGCTGCTCTCCAATCACCCGCTCGATTGCCCGGTCTGCGATGCCGGAGGGGAATGTGAACTGCAGGACATGACATTCAAGTACGGAGCCGGTGAGTCGAAGTTCATTGACGCTAAGAACCATCGCGAAGAACAGCAATGGTCTCCGGTGGTCTATTTCGACCGTCCTCGATGTATTCTCTGCTACCGTTGCGTGCGCGTCTGTGGTGAGGGCATGGATGTCTGGGCCCTGGGAGTTCAACAGCGCGGCGCGGGTTCCGTGATCGCTCCCAACAAAGGCGACCATTTGGAGTGCGAAGAATGCGGCATGTGCATTGACATTTGTCCTGTGGGCGCACTGACCAGCGGTGCCTATCGCTACAAGACACGGCCCTGGGAAATGAAGCACGTAGGGACCATCTGCACGTATTGCGGCGATGGCTGCAAGACCACATTGGGAGTTCGCCGCTCCTCGGACGGCATGGAGATTGTTCGCGGCGACAATCGCGACAAGAGCGGCATCAATGGCGATTTTCTCTGTGTCAAGGGACGGTATGGTTTCGATGCCCTGGCGAGCGGCAAGCGCCTGAAGGAGCCTCTCGTACGTGAAGGCGGTGCACTGATTCCGACCACCTGGGAGAAGGCTCTTAGTCTGGTTGCCCTCAGATTCCGTGGAGCGCGGGATGAATTTGGCGGCGATGCCGTCGGAATTTTGGGCTCCAACCGCACCACCAACGAAGAAAATTACCTGCTGCAAAAATTCGCGCGCCTGGTGATTGGGACAAACAATATCGATCATCATCGCACGGCCGATTACCCGGCCTTCTCCGCCGCACTAGCGGGCACAACCGGGCGCACCGCATCTATGCGCGAAGTTGCTAACACGCCTGCTATTTTGCTAATCGGCGGCAATGCCACTGTCGAGCATCCGCTGCTGGCCTGGCAGATTCGAACCAATGTGCGTCTCCGGCGTGCTCGCTTATACGTGGTGAACACCGAGCCGATCAAGTTGCGCCACCAATCCGCAATCTTTGCCCAAGTCAATCCAGAGAGCGGTATAGCCGGCTTCATTGATTTCATGAAGGGAAGCGAAACCGCGCCAGACGGCCTGGGAATCGAAAACACTCACCGGGAAACGCTAGCCACACTGCGTGACAAGCTGCATTCCGAGACTGAGTTGATCGTAGTCTTCGGTTCCGAGGTGCATGGTGCCGATATTTTGGTTCTGGTGCAGGCGTTTCCTGCAGCAAGGTTTATCTGTCTTGGTGACTACGCCAACTCCCGAGGCGCCGCGGATATGGGCCTGTACCCCCACCTTCTTCCCGGATACATTCCTGTGGGTAGCGCCCCGGTCGGAGAATGGATGCACGACGTGTCTGGACGCGCAGGTATGAATCTTCCCGAAATGTTTCGGGCCGCAGCAGAGGAGAGAGTGAAGGCGCTGTACATCGTAGGGGCAAATCCGGTAGTGCGTCACCATGTCGACCCTTTCAGCCTGTTAAAAGGGTTTACGGTCGTTCAAGACATCTACCTAACGGAAACGGCTTTGGCTGCCGATGTGGTTCTGCCGGCAGCATCAGCCTATGAGAAGTCAGGGACCTTTACCAACACGTGCGGCGACCTGCAATTGCTCAGCCCGGCCTCCGAGATTACTGGGGTCAAGAGCGATTTCGAGATCATCGTGCGCATTGCTGAGCGTATGCAGTACCCATTGAAAGACCTGGTTCCATTTGGAGAAGGCGTGCGGACGGATATGGGCCAATCCCGCGGTGCACAGTCAGGTGAGGCTGACCGGCATGCCGTTTGGCTGGCTGAGCGCGGCCTTACGCCAAAGATGAGTCCGTTTGATCCAATGGCGCTGCATGACGAGATTGAAAGGATCGTGCCTGGCTACGCGGTTTCGCGGCTCAGCCTCCTGGCCGGGACCGATATACACACGACTGCCATTGAATGTGGACATGGCGGCGCGAACGACGACCCATCGCTGATTGCGCCCGCTCACGATTCGTTGTTTACTGCAGGAACGATGGGGCGCCAATCGACCATCCTGAATTCTGTGACTGAGAGTTCGCGCGCTACGAAAGGTGATTGTCTTGCCGCTGACTAATGTCGAACGAGATGAGCTGTGCAGTAGAACGCTTGAGGATTGCTGAATTCAGCCTTTGACCATGCCCGTGGCTCCGTCCATCACGACCTTTGTTGTCATCGCGCTGGTGAAAACCGTCGTGGCCATTTTGCTGCTGTTGACCAGCGTCGCCTATCTGACTTTGTTCGAGAGAAAGCTGGTTGGACATATCCAAAACCGCTGGGGCCCCAACCGGGTGGGGCCATTCGGCCTGTTGCAGCCCCTGGCAGACGGTTTGAAGTTTATTTTCAAGGAAGACATCACGCCGCCTTATGTAAGCAAGCCGCTGTATTTGGCCGCGCCACTTATTGCCTTCACGCTGTCGGTAACTTCGATCGCGGTAATCCCGTTTTCGCCACCGGTGCAGTTTGGCAGGTTTTGGACCGCCATCCAAGTCACGGACGTGAACATTGGATTGCTGCTGATCCTTGGCATTACTTCGATCGGAGTCTATGGCGTCGCCTTGGCAGGATGGTCGTCGAATAGTAAGTATTCCCTTCTTGGCTCATTGCGGGCCAGCGCGCAAATGGTCAGTTACGAGGTGGCGCTGGGTTTGTCGCTGATTGGCGTGCTCATTCTCTCGCAGAGTTTCAGCCTGCAGGATATAGTTCAGGCCCAGTCCGGTCTATGGTGGGGCTGGCTGCCCAAGTGGAATATATTCAGAGGCCAGTTTGTCGCCTTCTTTATTTATCTCTGTGCAGCTTATGCCGAGACCAATCGTATTCCATTTGATTTGGCTGAGGCGGAAACAGAATTAGTTGGCGGCTACCACACTGAGTACAGCTCCATGAAGTTTGCGATGTTCTTCATGGCAGAATACGCCAACATGTTTACGGTTGCGTGCCTGGCCTCGATACTGTTCCTCGGAGGCTGGACCGGCCCGACGTTTGGCTTTGGGAGATCATGGATCGGAGGGCTGCTGCACGCTTTTTGGCTGGCTTTGCGGATTTTTGGTTTCCTCTTTATTTATGTATGGGTCCGGGGCACGCTGCCGCGGTTCCGCTACGACCAGTTGATGGCATTCACTTGGAAGGTCTTGCTGCCGTTGTCCCTTGCGAACATCCTGGTCACGGCTTTGGTTGTCGCGTTGAAGAGCTGACGCTGGTTGGGTTTCAGTGATACTTCATTATCTATTGTTCTTTATTTTCGGAGCATTGGCGGTGGCAGGAGCGCTGAACCTGCTGATCCAGAAGCATCCCATTGCCAGCGCACTTTCGCTGATCGTTGTGATGGGCGCGTTGGCAGTCGAGTACATGCTCCTGGGCGCTGAGTTCGTTTCCATCATTCAGGTAATCGTCTATGCCGGCGCGATTATGGTGCTTTTCGTGTTTGTCATTATGCTGCTGAACGCCGGCACCGAGGAAGGCGGGCCATACGGAAGCCGCGTCGCTTGGATGTTCGGCTTCCCGGCGATGCTGGCTTTGGGAATCCTGCTGGCTTGGGCGCTGGTACAGCGCAACCCGGCAAACCTGCCGATTCCGGTTGGTGCTACCTACGGTTCAGCGACGCTTATTGCACGCCAACTGTTCCGGCCATACTTGCTACCGTTCGAGATCACGTCGATTCTTATCCTGATTGCAATTATGGGCGCCGTGGTTCTGGCCCGGAGGGAAGAGTAATGGTCCCACTTGGCTACTATCTGGCGTTGAGCGCCATTTTGTTTAGTTGCGGCGTCGCCGGTTTCCTCGTGAAACGCAACATCATTACCATCTTCATGTCCATTGAGCTGATGCTGAATGCGGTAAACCTTTCCTTTGTTGCGTTTGCCGCCTATTGGCATTTGCTTAGCGGCCAGGTTTTTGTGTTCTTTGTGATGGTGGTTGCCGCCGCGGAGGCCACAGTGGGTCTGGCGATCATCATTGCTGTCTTCCGGACACGTGAAACCCTAAACGTGGACCGCGTGAACCTGTTGAAGTTATGACTGAGAATCTGCATCTGTGGCTGATTCCTGCTCTGCCCCTGGCGGGGTCTGCCCTCAATGGGCTTCTGGGCCGCCGTTTCTCGCGGATGATCGTGGCCACAGTTGCGCTATTGGCCTCCGGCGCGGCATTTGCCTGGGCTTTGATTTGCGCATTGCGATTCCTCAGCTTGCCCGTACAACAAAATCCGTCGGTTGAAACCTATGCCACCTGGCTGCGCGCGGGAGACTTCAGCGTTCCGTTTGCGTTCATGCTGGATCAACTGACGCTGGTGATGATTTTGGTGATCACGGGTGTTGGCTTTCTGATTCACATTTACTCAGTGGGTTACATGAAGGAAGAGGGCGGGTATTACCGCTTTTTCTCCTACTTGAACCTGTTCATGTTTTTCATGCTCACGCTGGTGCTGGCCAACAACTACCTACTAATGTTTGTCGGCTGGGAAGGCGTGGGCCTGGCTTCCTACCTGTTAATCGGTTTTTTCTTTGTGCGCAACTCTGCGGCCAGCGCGGGCAAGAAGGCCTTCATCGTCAATCGCATCGGCGACTTTGGCTTCCTGATCGCTCTTTTCCTGATGATTCAGCATTTCGGCTCGCTGACCTTCGAGGGGGTATTCGCGGAAGTATCGAAGATGCCGATTGAAGTCTCCGGGGCCGGCCTTTTGACCACAGTCGGCCTGCTCTTGATGGTGGGAGCCTGCGGCAAGTCGGCACAGTTACCCCTTTATGTGTGGTTGCCCGATGCGATGGAAGGCCCCACTCCGGTCAGCGCCCTCATTCATGCGGCCACCATGGTTACTGCGGGCGTCTATATGGTCGCCCGCTCCAATCCGATTTTCTTCCGTTCGCCTACTGCATTGACTGTGGTTGCCGTCGTGGGCACCGTGACTGCGCTATTTGCGGCCACCATCGGACTCGCCCAGACTGATATCAAGCGGGTACTGGCGTACTCCACGATTTCACAACTCGGATACATGTTCGTGGCCTGCGGAGTGGCGGCCTTTGGTGCCGGCATTTTTCATTTGATAACCCATGCCTTTTTCAAAGCGCTGCTGTTCCTGGGCGCAGGCTCGGTAATTCATGCGCTCGGTGGCGAACAGGACATGCGTCGCATGGGCGGTTTGCGCAAGCATATCCCGTGGACGTTTTGGTCGATGACAATGGCCACGCTGGCCATTTCCGGTGTTCCACTTTTCAGCGGATTTTTCAGCAAGGATCAGATTCTGTGGAATGCATTCGCCAGTCCCTGGGGCGGACATTGGGTTTACTGGCTGTTTGGCTGTTTTACCGCGGGCCTTACCTCCTTCTATATGTTCCGCCTGTGGTTTCTGACCTTCTTCGGAAACTTCCGCGGCGGCGGGGCGGAGGGCGCAGGCCGCGGCAGCCATGGCCACATTCACGAAAGTCCAAAGATCATGACGGCCCCGCTGGCGATTCTGGCAGTGCTCTCGGTGGTCGGGGGTTACATCAATGTACCAACGGTGCTTGGTGGGGGCAACCACCTCGAGCACTTCCTGGCCCCTGTCTTTCAGGCGCCAGCAATAGCGCACGAGGTCGCAGAGGCGGGTGGACCTGCGCTGGAGTGGCTGCTGATGGGTGGGGCGACCGCTTCAGCTCTCCTCGGATTTTTGCTGGCGTTGTGGTTCTATTACCTGCGTCCTGGATTGCCGGATCGAATTGCCGGACGCGCAGGAATGGTTTATCGGTTGATTCTCAATAAGTACTACGTGGACGAACTTTACCAGGCGTTATTTGTCGGTCCCCTGATTGACGGCGCATCCCGGGTGCTGTGGCATGGAATCGACACAGGCGCCATTGATCGAACGCTCGACAACACCGGTCGGGGCGCGCAGGAAGTTTCTGACGGCGTACGCCATATGCAGTCCGGCAATATTCGCTCGTATGCAGGATGGGTGACCCTAGGGGCCGTGGCAATAGTCCTCTACATGCTGGTTAGGGGGACAAGATGATCAGCGCCGACAGCCTCGGTCCGTTCATGCTCACTGCAGTCACATTCTTGCCGTTGGTAGGTGCGCTGCTTCTCGTTGGGTTTCCGAGGCGGGACCGGGATATCCGGCTGTTTGCGCTGTTGATCACACTCGCGGAATTCGTTATTTCGTTGCACTTTGCCGCCCATTTTGATCGTGACGTCGGTGGATTCCAGTTCCAGGTCAACCACGCCTGGATCACATCGCCGAAAATCGCCTACCACCTCGGCATGGATGGCATTTCACTCTGGCTGGTGGTGCTGACAACATTTCTTTCGCCACTCTGTGTCTTAATTTCGTGGAAGTCGATCCACGACCGCGTTAAGGAATTTTTTATCCTTCTTCTGGTTTTGGAGACGGCCATGATTGGCGTCTTCCTGGCGCTAGACTTGTTTCTTTTCTATTTTTTCTGGGAAGCCACGTTGATTCCCATGGCGTTGCTCATCGGCATGTACGGACATGAGCGCCGCATTTATGCCTCGGTGAAGTTCTTCCTTTACACAATGGTGGCATCCGTGTTTATGCTGGCGGCCATCATCTGGCTATATGTGCACACGGGCACTCTTGATTTCATCGCCGTTCGCGACCTGATACGTTTTGGCCAGGTTCCGGAACTGGCTCAAGCATCGCAATGGCTATTCCTCGGGTTCTTTATCGCTTTTGCCGTCAAAGTGCCTCTCTTTCCTTTCCACACCTGGCTGCCAGATGCCCACGTAGAGGCGCCCACCGCGGGCTCTGTTCTACTTGCCGGAGTTCTCCTGAAAATGGGCGCTTACGGCCTGTTGCGTTTTAATCTCGGCTTGTTCCCCGAGCAGGCGCGGCAGAACGCACCCTGGATCATTACTCTCGCAATCATTGGCATTATTTATGGCGCGCTGGTTGCCATGGTGCAACCGAGCCTGAAGAAACTGGTCGCCTATTCCTCGGTAAGCCATTTAG
>JBEKOS010000140.1:0-9111 GCA_049521535.1 Terriglobales bacterium
GTGATTGACGACGGCCGCGGCATCCCCGTGGACGACATGGATATCGATGGCGAGAAGATTTCCGCCGCGCAGGTGGTGATGACCACGCTGCATGCCGGCGGCAAGTTCGATGCGTCCTCTTACAAAGTCTCCGGCGGCCTGCACGGCGTAGGGGTCTCCTGTGTGAATGCCCTGAGCGAGGAACTCAATCTGGAAATCTGGCGCGACGGATGCGTCTGGCAGCAGGACTATTCGCGTGGCGAGGCCCTGGGCAAGCTCAAGAAGGCTGGTGCCACAGCACGCAAACACGGCACCAAGGTACACTTCCGTCCGGACTCCACAATTTTCACCGTCCTCGAATACAACGCCGACACGCTGGCGCAGCGGTTGCGCGAACTGGCCTTTCTCAATAAGGGATTGCTGATCACCCTCACCGACGAGCGCACCACCGATCCCAAGACGGGCGAGCCCAAGAAGCAGGAATTTCGGTACACGGGTGGCATCGCCGAGTTCGTGAAGCACCTGAATCGCGGCAAGAGTACGCTGAACGACAAGCCCATCTACATGGAAGCCGATCGCGACGGCGTGGTGATGGAGATCGCGCTGCAGTACAACGACGGCTACAGCGAAAACGTATTCAGCTTTGCCAACAATATCAACACCGTTGACGGGGGCACGCACCTCTCGGGATTTCGCACCTCGCTTACGCGCACCATCAACACCGCCGGGCAGCAGCTTGGCTTGTTCAAAGATGTGAAGGAGAATCTTACCGGCGACGACGTGCGCGAGGGACTGGTCGCCGTCATCAGCGTCAAGCTGCCGCAGCCGCAATTTGAGGGGCAGACCAAGGGCAAGCTGAATTCCGACATTGCCGGCACGGTCCAGGCGTTTGTCAATGAAAGGCTGGGCGCCTACCTGGAGCAGAACCCGCCGGTGGCGCGCAAAATCATCAACAAGGCGGTGGAAGCCGCGCGCGCGCGCGAGGCAGCCCGGAAAGCCCGGGATCTTACCCGCCGCAAGGGAGCGCTCGACTCCGGCGGACTGCCCGGCAAGCTGGCGGATTGCTCCGAGCGCCAGCCGGACCGCTGCGAGCTGTTCCTGGTCGAGGGAGAAAGCGCCGGCGGCACGGCCAAGCAGGGCCGCGACCGTAAGTTCCAGGCCATCCTGCCGCTCAAGGGAAAGATTCTGAACGTAGAGAAGGCGCGCTACGACAAGATGCTCGGCCACGAGGAAATCCGCGCCATGATCACCGCGCTCGGGACCGGCATCGGCAAAGAGGATTTCGATGCGGCCAAGCTGCGCTACGGCAAGATCATCCTGATGACAGACGCCGACGTGGACGGCTCTCACATCCGCACCCTGCTGCTGACGTTTTTCTTCCGCCACATGCAGGATTTGATCAAGCGCGGCAATGTGTTCATTGCCCAGCCGCCGCTGTACTCGATTCGCAAGGGCAAGACGCAGCAATATATCAAGGATGACCGCGAGTTTGTGAAGGTCATGGTAAAGCGCGCGTCGGAGGAGATGGTGGTCCGTTACGGAGAGGGCGCGGCACGAATGGAAGGCGGCGACCTTTCGCGTTTCATGAACACCCTGAAGGAGTTTCTGGATTTCTTCGACAAGGTCGCCAAGCGCCTGCGCGAAGAAGTGGTAGCGGGTTTGCTGGCCAAAGCCGGGATCGAGCCGAAGAAAGCCGAATTTGCCGGTGATGGAGATCAGCCGCCGCGCAAACTGGCGGATTTTGCGAAGCAAATGCAGAAGATTGCGGCAGAGCGGCAACTGAAGGTCGGGCCACCGCGTTTTGACTCCGAGCACAACCTGTGGGAGGTGCCGTTCGTCAACGCGCAAGGGGCCGAGCATGTGATCAACTGGGAGCTCGCCTCCAGTGCCGAGTACCGGCAGATGATGGGCAAGTACAATCTGATCGGCAAGTTTCTGCAGCCGCCGTTCATGGTTGAGTTCAAGGTGCAGGAAAAGGCCGCCTCGGCAAAGGAAACCGAAGAAGAGCTGAGCGACACCGAAAAGGCCGAGATGGAGAAGGCCGAAAAGAAAACCTCGAAGTCTTCGCGCCGCGGGCGCGCCGGCGAGCCCGAAGTGGTGGAAAAGAACACGCCGCGCGAACTATTCGAGTATGTGCTGGCCGAGGGCAGGAAAGACTACATCGTGCAGCGCTACAAAGGCCTGGGAGAAATGAGCGCCGAACAGCTCTGGCAGACCACCATGGATCCCGAGCGCCGCACTCTGTTGTCGGTGAAACTCGAGGACATTGCCGAAACCGAGGCCATCTTCACTACGCTGATGGGCGAAGACGTGGAGTCGCGCCGTAAGTTCATCGAAGATAATGCGCTGGATGTAAAGAACCTGGACATCTAAACATCCTTCAATTGTTCCTCATCCATCCCGAAGTAGTGTCCAAATTCGTGAATCACAGTTTGGCGAATTTGCTTGCGAATCTCCTCTTCACTCGAACAGACCGCCTCAATGTTCTTCTGGTACAGCACCACATAATCTGGTCCGAGGGGAAGACCGAAGGTGCTCTTTTGTGTTCTGGGCACGCCGTGAAAGATGCCTAATAACAATTTTCCCGGCTCAGGCGGTTGAGGCGGCAAGTCTTCTACTAGAACTGCAACGTTGTGAATGCGCTTGCGGAACTCCGCTGGAAGTGAATCCATTACCTCCTGGACCACGGCCTTAAAGTCATTTCGCCCCAAACAGCGCCTCCACAATGTGCCGCCGTCGATCCAGCGTCGTCGACCGGCGATCTCCAACCTCAGCGGTTCTCATTCTCTACCGGGCAAAGGCAATATGCGAATTCCTACACGGCTCGGGTCAATCGTAAGCAAAGCACCTCTTTCCAGTTCTGCCTCCATTTGCAACAACGGCGCAATTACGCTCGCTCCGACGACATCTGGACTAACATCCCCGGGCCGGAGGCGAGAGGTTCATATCGACGAGAACCTTCATGAGTTGGCCAGCACAACTTCGCGTTCTTCGGCGAGCCATGCCGCATAGCGCAACGCCTGCAACACGTCCTCGCGCTCGAGGTAGGGATAGTCAGCGAGAATCTCCTCAACGCAGTGACCGGCCCCTATCTGGCCAAGAATCATGCCCACCGTTACCCGCATTCCGCGGATGCATGCTTTACCGCCCATGACGGCGGGATTTTGAGTGATGCGATCTAGAGATTCCATATTGGTATTCCTGAAAATCGCCAAACGTCATTCAATATCTTACTCCGGGGACTCCGCGCGAGACGCTCTTCCCGCAGGAACGATCGCTCGCCGAAGCCCGACTATGACCGTTCTCCAGGAAACTCTGATTGCGGCGGCGTGATGCAACCGTTATCCTGAGCAGCATGACCGGCTTGCAACAGCTTGATCTGTCGGGCGATTTTGAAGTCGTCCGGTGTGCTGGGCCGCAAGAGTCTTCTGACCGGTCGGTTTGAGATATGTTACAGACGCAGCTCTTGGATAATCAGTGGTTTGTGGGGATCGTAACGGGCATAGCCGGCACTGCGCTCATCGCGATTGCCGCTGCAGTTTGGAAGTGGGCTTCGCGGCTGCCGTACCCAAACTGCAAGCCGTATGTCACTCGCGAACAGGCGCACAAGCGGGCTGCCGAGCTGATCCGCGCGGCCATCGCAGAGCCCATCGCCGGCGAGATTGACCTGGTGTCAATCCGGAGCGCTACGGATCGCAAAGTCCACGATGATCCCACGTATGCCGAGTACCGCAAGGCGCTGGCGGAAGCGTTAGACTCGAAAACGTGGATGGTCCGGCGGTTCTTCTATATTGATTCGGAAGCGGCATTGGACGACATCTTAAGGAACGATGTCGCCCAATTCCCGCGAGCCACCAGATACAGCATCAAGGCCACGGCCGCCGCAAATTTCCCGCGCGCGCTTGAGCCTTTCATTATCGGCACCGAGGCTGCACTGATCGGTGTGACCCGCCAGGACAAACATACCGACAGTTGCATCGAGGTTCGCGGCAAGACGTCGGTTAACCTGCTGCATCAGCACTTTCAGGCTCTATGGAGCGACGCAGACGCGCTCTGGCTAAGACAGACGCACGGACCGGACGAAGACGGTATCGCGGAGTTGCGCATGCGGCTTAGGTCAGGCGCGTGAAATGCTGCGGGTGCTGAAGGGGGAGAGAGTTCTTGCCGGCCAATGTCAAGCGACATGCCTCAGGTTGCTTTGTGACGGCCCCGCGTCTTGCGAAACATGCGCGGATCGTACGTGAAGGGTTCGACCGGACGAATCAGGATGTTCCCGAAATCGGGGTGTGCGGGGTTAATCAGGCAGTTGTTTTCCGTAGGTGCGATGACGGAAGGCACCCACAGCAGGCAGTTCTTTCCTCGCTTGACGAAGTCATCGCCTAGCAGCACAAGCTCCGGCGGTGCTGCCGAATCCCTCCAGTTTGCCGGCAACTCACCGCTCGTCACCTGCTCCTGCGAGATCCCGCCGGGGAATGCGGCGATTGCCAGAAGCAGATCTTGCGGGGGGTCGTCCTGATCCAGATGAACGAAATACTCGAGCAGGGCGAGCGATTGGTGCGCAGAAGCGTAACTCAGGCGCGTACCGGAACTTGACCATCGCCCGCCGTAGCGATAAGCTCCCTCGCCGTCAAAAGCGGTTCTGGCGTACGGCCGGCGCAATATCCGATAGACTTCGGTCAACTAATCCCGCCGTAGGCGATCCGGCCCAGTACGTTCTCCACCTGGCGGGCGCCGACTTCGGTGTCCATTGCGTCCAGCGGCACCAGGCCTCCCAGGGCGCGATTGGGATGCTTCAGCCAGCGGAGAGCCCGTTCATGGTCACCGAGGTTCTCGTCGGCAAGGGCTACGATGCGAGCCAGGCGGTAGAGTCGGTCGGATTCATGACGGGCGAGGCGACCACCGTGCCGACGGCGCTGCAGGCTGCGAGGGGAAAGGTCAAGCGCTTCGGCGAGCTCCTTTAGCGTCAAGCCCGAGGAACGCATCAACTTCTCCACCACTGCCGGAGGAAAGCCCTTCCGGACCACCTCCCGCAAGTCGTCCTGGCTGGAGAGCTTTCGGCCCAGAGTCTGACTTCCACCCAGCCCCTGCACAATCGCTCGCAGTTCATTAACCATTCTGTCGTCTATCGTAGCGACAAATGGCGCCCGATGCAACCGTCCCTACTGCATCAGCCATTTCTCAAAGTGGTCCTCAATGCGGTGAAACAGGTGCGAAAGGGCCGTGGGGCCGCCCATGCCGTGCGTCTTGCCGGGGTAGAGCTGCAAGTCATATTGCACACCGCTCTCGATAAAAGCATTAATCATCTGGATCGTGTTCTGCATGTGCACGTTGTCGTCGCTGGTTCCGTGCACCTCCAATACCCGGCCCTTAAGGTTGCGCGCGGAATTGACCGGCGAGCTGTTCTTGTAGCCCTCGGAATTGTCCTTCGGCAGGGACATATACCGTTCCGTGTAAATGGTGTCGTAATCCTGCCAGTCGGTGACTGGCGCCACCGACACGCCCGCCTTGAACCGGTCGGAGTGCGTCATGGCATACAGGGTCATGAATCCGCCGTAGCTCCAGCCCCAGAAGCCGACGCGATTGGCATCGAGCTGGGGATAGGCCGCCAGCACCTGGTCGAGGGCGGCAAGCTGATCTGCCAGTTCAACCTCGCCGAAGTGATGTCGCGTGGCCGCCGCAAATGCCTTGCCGCGCCCGCCCATCCCGCGGTTGTCCACATGGAGGACGGCGAAGCCCCGGCGGGCGAGAATCTCGTCGAACAGCGAAGTGCTGCCCCAGGTGTCGACCACCGTCATGCCGCCCGGACCACCGTACGGATTGGTAATCAACGGCACTTTTGCGGACGTCTTTGCATTTGGGGAAGCGTTGGGCGGCAGGATCAGCCAGCCGTAAAGCGTCGTGGTGCCGTCCGCAGCCTTGAGTTCGAGGCGCTTGGGAGGAGTGAGGCCGTACTCGGCTATGCTGCGTGGCTCCCAAATCGTGGAACAATCGCCGCCGACTTTGCAAAGCGATAAGCGAGGAGGCGTCGTCACCGTGCTGAAGGAATCCAGGTAATAGGTTCCGGCCTCGGAAAACTGTGCATGGTGCGAACCCGGCTCCCGCGAAATCTTCAGCATTGGACCGCCGTCCAAGCCAACAGAATACACTTGCTCCTGGAGCGGGTCATCGGCATTGGCTGTGAAAAATATACGGCCGGCGGCTTCGTCCACGCCGTCGATGTTCATGACCTCGAACTGACCCTTGGTAAGCTGGCGTTCAAGCTTGGCTTCCCCACCAAAAGGGTCATTCTTGTCGAAGCTGTAGAGATAAAGCTGCATCCAGCCGTCACGCCAGCTCGGCCAGACAAACTGGTTGCCGGACTTCAGCAATTGCATTTCAGGAGAATGCTCGACCATGATCCACGCGTCGGGTGCGCTCTCGGTAAGCATCTTGCGGGCATGGCCGGTGTTGGCATCGACGAACCAAAGTTCCAGCTTGTCCTGGGCGCGATTAAGCAACTCAACGTAAATCAGCTCGGGATGCACCCAGCCAAAGCGCGGAATGTACTCGCGGTCCTGCGGCTCGCCGACAGTGATCCACTTCACTTTTCCGCTATTGGCGGACACGACTCCAACGCGGACAATAGGATTCGGGTCGCCGGCCTTGGGGTATTTTTCTTCGTCCACTTTGGGGTGCTGCGAGAGCCAGTCGGTAATGGGATAAGTAGGCACCTGCTTCTCGTTCGTTTGCAGCAGGATGATATGGCTACTGTCAGGCGACCAGAAATAGTTGGAGCGAACGCCAAGCTCCTCCGCATATACCCAGTCCACTTCGCCGTCAAGGATGTCTTCATCCTTCTCCGAAGTCAGCGCTTTCTCACTGCCATGATCGACCCGGCGCACGAAGAGATTGTGTTTGCGGACATATGCCAGGCGCGAGCCATCGGGAGAGAACTTGGGATCGCTACTGCCGTCGCCGGACGACGTGAGTTCGACGGCTGTCCCGGTCTCCAGCGAATACAGCCAGAGCTGGCCGCGAGCGTCAAAGAGCAGGTGCTTGGAATCGGGTGCCCACTGATAGTCGGCGACGGAATACCGGCTGATCCATTCCTTCTGCCTCTCGTCCTTGATCTGGCTGAGGGGCGGCGCGAGCGAGTTCAGCTTTTCTTCCGTTACCAGCACGGCCTTCTTTCCCGTGGCGATATCTATGTAATAGAGTTCGCCGCGCTCGCCGGAATCGTTCCGCTGAACAAAGCTGACCTTGGTACTGTCCGGGCTCCACTTGATGCTCTCCGGGCCGCGGCCGGTAATCCCCCCTTGCACAAACATCGACTCGATGGTCAGATCCTTCCTGGCCTGTGCGATGGCAAACTGCGCCGCAAGAAGAAGACAACAAATGCTTAGGACTCTATTCATGGCTCGTACCTCATTCCGAAGGAAGAACAGGAAGTGTAACAAAAAGGCTTACTGTAGGGCACAGGCTTTAGACGTGCCCTAGAATGAATTCGTTCGGCGACTAGTCGTATTTCCTCATGAGTACAGGCGGGCTGGTGATTCTCGATGGTACCGCAATGCCCTACGCTCGGCAAAATCGGCTCCTCCCTGTGCTCGTTTTCCTGTTCTTCAACTGCTTCTACCTGCTGACCTCTACCGGGCGCGTGCGTACTCCGGACGAGTACATGACTCTCTTTGAGACGGAAAGCATGGTGTTGCGGCATTCCACCGCAGTACCCCAGGCGCTGCAGGCCGGTAATTTCTATGGCAAGTTCGGACGCGGAGGACAGCCCCATACGCCTTATCCTCCGGGCCAGGCGCTGGCGGCGACGCCCTGGTATGCGCTGGGACACTACGTGCTTGCACGGCTTCCAGGAGTTCCTGCCGACGCAGCCGACCTGATCGTCGGGTTCGCCGTTTGCCTGAGTAGCGCAACGTTTTCGGCGGGAGCCGTAGCGTTTGCTTTTCTCATCTTCTGCGGCCTTGGAGTGGCTGTCAGGCCGGCGATGATGGCAACGGCGGTAATTGGCTTTGCAACTCCGATCTTCTCTTACTCCGCATGGTTTTACTCCGAACCGCTGGCCACCTTGTTGCTTCTTGCCGCCGCGTTTTTTCTGTTTGTACAAAACGCGGAATCGCCAGATCGCTTGCGGCCAGCGGTGATCGGCGGCCTGCTTACGGGTGCCGCCATTCTGGTTCGGCCCACGCATGGACTTGCGGTGGTGGTGTTTTTCGCGGCGATGCTGGGGCAAAGCGGCGGAGAGTTAACCAAACCGGTCATCCTTGCGGTCGGCGGCATGGCTTTGGGTGCTGCGCTGCTGCTTGGCTACAATGCCTGGATCTTCGGCAATCCGCTGGAGTTCGGCTATCCTTTAGCAGCAGAGGCCGGCAGGCGGCTCAATTCATTCGAAACGCCGCTCGCCCGCGGTCTTTTCGGGTTTCTATTGTCTCCGGGCAAGTCGATCTTTCTCTTTGCGCCTCCCATTGTGCTCGCCCTTGCAGGTGTTCCACGATTGTGGCGACAGAACCGCGGGTTGGCAATCGCGGTCGCTGCCACACTTCCGGCTTATCTGTTCTTCTATGCGCGCTACTCGCAATGGGAGGGCGGATACTGCTTTGGACCGCGCTACCTGGTGCCGGCGCTCGCGCTGCTGTGCCTGACCCTGGGTCCCGAGATAGCCGAGGGCGGCAGGCGGGTTCTGAAAATCGGGTGTGTACTAAGCGTCCTTGGCTGTGCGGTTCAGGTTGCTGGAATTGCCACCAGCTTCCTGGAATCGCAGGCAAAAGGGCGGTATTACGATCCGCACTGGAATTACCGCCTGTCCTACTCGCTTTGGACGCAGGTGGAAATCTTCGCGAGGTATCTTGGCAGCAGCCAACCCGCTCCGCTCGGACTAGGGTTTGATCGCTGGTTTGTGTTTCTGTCAAAAGGAGGCGTATCGGGAATTACCCTCGCTTGCATAGGCACGGTCATGATCAGCGGGTTGATGTGGTCGGCAGTGAAGCTTCGGCATGCGGTTCGGAATTGCTGATCGCAGCGGCCGGGAATGCTATGCCGTGGCGCGTAGATCAGATGGCGTTGCAGGTGCAACCGGACGCACTCCCCGGCCCCGTTTCAGTTCCTCGCAGACCGCATCCAGCGCGCCCTGGTTTTCTTCGA
>JBEKOS010000141.1:0-10161 GCA_049521535.1 Terriglobales bacterium
CGCTGCCACGCACTGTGTAAACGAGTTCATCGTCCTTGCGGCAGAATTGCGAGTGGAAAATCCGGCGAACATTTGTGGCCTGCCCCCCCGGAGCGGGCGCCTTCGCTTCTGAATCCACAATCCCAATTCCCAACTGTTTTTTCGGTGTCTCTGTGCGTCTGTAGTAGATTTTGCCTCGCTTCGGATCGACTGCGGCAAAAGAAGTAAAGTCAAACTCTCCGATTACCGACTCGGCTGCCTTGGCCATGGCAGCCTCATCCAGCGGCCAGGGATGGTGATACACGTACCGTGCCAGAAATGGCGGACAAACGGCGCCGCGGAAAATCCGGTAGCGATAGGTCTTGGCACAAGCCGAAGTACGCGCATGAAACTCAGGAGCGGCTTCTTCCACCAGCAATACCCGAATTTGCGCCGGCAAAATGTCGTTTAACGCCACTGCCAGATTCGACGACGGAATCGGGTTTTCAATCTCGACCGACGACACCTGCGCCAGGGCATGAACTCCGGCATCAGTGCGTCCGGAGCCTTGTGGCAAAACTTGCTCTCCGGTTACCCGCCGCAGGGCTTCGCGCAGCTCTCCCTGTATCGTGTGATGCCCGGGCTGCACCTGCCAGCCACTAAAATCGGCGCCATCATAGGCGAGAGTAATCTTGAGGTTGCGCATGAAAACCAGGCATCAATCGCCATGCGTCCTGGTGGCGGCGCGTGGCCGGAGCTTCGGCTATACTCGTTAGATACTAATGCGTTTTTCCGTATTGCTGGATAGCTGGTCGAACAATTGGCGTCGCTGCGTTCCTTTGCCGGTCCTCCGTCTGCCAGGATATTGGCTGATGTGAACCCTTGGTTGGTGACTGCGTTGGAACGAATCCCAGCTATTTTCCGTACTCGATGGTAACGAACCTTGCGGACGGAAGTCTTAATACGAGTCCCCGCTGGGCAAGAAACGAGATTTGGCCGGTACGATTTTGAATCGTTCACTTGAAAGAGGTTCATAGAGATTATGAAGGCACGCTTGATTCGCTGTTTCGCCATGATCATCGTCGGTGTGGGTTCAATCACCAGTTATTGCGGGGCACAATCATTTCCGTATGCCAATGGAAAGCCCCTGGGACCAAACCCTATAGGTCCTTACACGCCCGCCAACGTGCCCAATCCGACATTTGCCAATTCTGCGCGCACCAGCCAACTCGTGAAAGACGGGAAATTGATGCTCTCGCTGGATGATGCCATCGCTCTGGCGTTAGAAAACAACCTCGATCTGGCGATTGCCCGCTATAACCTTCCCATTGCGGATACTGACATCCTGCGAGCTAAATCGGGCACGGGAGTGCGCGGCGTGGCCACCGGTCTCGTTTCCGGAACCCCTGGTGGTGGCGGAGTTGGCTCTACTACTACGACAGGTAGTCAAGGAGGTGGTGCGGGGGGGACCACCAGCGGCGCCGGCGGCGCAGGCACGGGCACCGCTGGAATTGTCACTTCAACGTTGGGCGCCGGTCCGATTCTTGACTCATATGATCCCTCGTTCAACGCAGGAATGGATATCGAACACGCTAAGCAAAGCCAGATCAGCGTGCTAGGTGGGGCACCCACCCTGGACACCAACACCGGCGTTGCCAACTTTTCCTATTCGCAGGGTTTTCCTACCGGCACACTTTTCACGGTCGGCTACAACAACCTTCGTACCACCTCGAACAGCATCTTTACTGAAATCAGTCCGGCGCTTAATTTGGGTTACCGGGTGACTTTTCGGCAACATCTGCTTTCGGGCCTGAGTTGGACTTCGAATCGTCGCAACCTGATTATTGCCAAAAGCAATAGAGAGATCACCGACGTAGCCTTTCGCCAGCAGGTAATCGCCACCGTATCCCAGATTGAGAATATTTACTGGGATCTGGTGAACGCCTACGAAGACGTGAAGGTAAAGCAGAGGTCAGTAGAACTGGCGGAGAAATTGCTTGGAGATAATCAGAAGCAGGTGCAGATCGGAACCTTGGCGCCGATCGAGGTGGTTAGAGGCGAGAGCCAGGTGGCCTCGGCAAAACAGGACTTAATCATCTCGCAGACGAATCTGGAATTACAGCAATTGTTGATGAAGAACGCCGTAAGCCGTAATTTGACCGACACTCAGTTGCAGGCTGCCGAGGTGATTCCCACCGACACCATGGAAATTCCCCCGGTGGAACCGGTGGTGCCCACGCAGGACCTGGTGGCCGAAGCGCTTTCCCACCGTCCTGAACTGGCTCAGTCACAGATTGATCTCACCAACCGCGAGGTTACGAAACTAGCGGCCAGGAATGGGTTGTTGCCCACCGTCGACCTGGTCGGGTGGTATGGGACGTCGGCGGTTGGAGGCGACCAAAACATAAATGCCACCTGTCCTCCAAACTATAGTGAATTTTGCGTTCCCCCCGGCACCATTCAATCAGCCGGATACGGCAACTCTTTCAACACCTTGTTTACCAATGAATATCCTGACTACGCGGTGGGCATAAACGTTAACATTCCCATTCACAACCGTCCCGCCCAGGCCGACCAGATTCGCTCTGAACTTGAATATCGCCAGGCGCAGATGCGGTTGCAGCAACTCCAGAACCAGATTCGCATTCAGGTACAGAATTCCCAGTTCGCGTTGCAGCAAAATCGCGCGCGCGTGGACGCTGCCCGCAAAGCTCGCGATCTGGCGCAACAGACACTTGACGCTGAGCAAAAGAAGTATTCCCTGGGCGCATCCACCACCTACGCGGTGCAGGCAGCCCAGCGTGACTTTTCGCAATCGGAATCGAGCCTGGTTGCCGCTATGACTGCATATGAGAAATCCAGGGTTGATCTGGACTCGCAGACCGGCTTGACGCTGGCGCATTTGGGCATCGAGATGAACGATGCCGAGAGCGGCAACATCAATCATCTTCCGAACGTGCCGGGAGTGGTTCCTTCCGCGAACAGAAGCGAGGTTCAGCTCCAGCCTTCACCGCCCGCGCAGTAAAGCACGCGCCTTCGCGGTTCGTAGCGGCAAAGCAACCACGGATCGGCGAAGGATTTGTGTGGGTTGGCGTTGCAAGCCCGAACCGGAAGCATGTCCATTTCGAATCGGCTTGAGGAGAAATTCAGCGCCCGGAGCTGAGATATACTACAAATCTGCGAAGCTCACTTGAACCTGCCCTTTACGCTCCTGCCTGCGTGCTTTACCAAGTGTAATAAAATCACGCACATAAGTGATCGAAATCACAGCCATACCCCGTCCTGAATTGGCAAACTGTTCCCGTAAGTTCCTTTTGGTTAAATCGTGCAACTCGAAACTAAAAATAAATGGGAGCAATCATGAACACGACGAAGTTGGTGGTTTTGGTAGGTATCGTTGCGGTGCTGCTGTTCCTGGCATTGCCAAATGTTTCCTGGGCCGCCGAGGATGGCGCTGCGCTTTACAAGGCGAACTGTGCGGCCTGCCACAAGGCCGATGCGACCGGAAATCCTGCGATGAAGGCGCCTGCTCTGAACGGGAAGACGGCCGACGACGTAAAGAAGGTCCTCGACTCGAATCCCAAGCACGCTGCCGTGGCCAAGAAACTCAACGCCGACCAGGTAAAGGCGATCGGCGATTACCTTGCGGCGATGAAGTAATCAGTTTCGCCAGTTACCAGTGGCTAGTCATCGGTTGTGCGCGCATTATGGCGTCGGCCGTTGACTGGCTGCCTGGCGGATGCCGGGGGTGAGGTGTGGGACCAACAGTTGCCCTGCGCGGGGCCAGCGGTTGGAGTGTCTCGCGCGAAGACGTAGCAATCCGGCTTCTCCATTCCTATAGTCCGCACGTTTCCGGCCCGGACTGGTTTCTCCATACTGACTTGTTACCTTACTGGCATCACAGGCTCGTCGCCACCCGGCTATGCCGGCGCTGTTTCCACGCGATTCGCGCCGGCCGGAGGCCGACGGGCAGAGGCTTAGACGACAATGAGCAAAGCCATCCTTTATGACGCAACTGTCTGCATTGACTGCAAGCAATGTGAGCAGGGCTGTGCGGATAGCAACAAGTTGCCTTATGACGAGGCAATAGCGGCGGAGAGCGTCCAGTCAGACCACAAGTTCACGGTAGTACTGAACAAGGACGATAAGTTCATGCGGCGGTTGTGCATGAATTGCGAAGAGCCGGCGTGCGCTTCCGTGTGCCCCGTGGGCGCGCTGAAGAAGACCGAGCTCGGCCCGGTGTCCTATGACGCCAACAAGTGCATGGGTTGCCGCTACTGCATGGTTGCGTGTCCTTTTGGTGTTCCCAAATACGAGTGGAACAACGGCCTGACGCCCAAGGTGCGCAAGTGCACCATGTGCAGCGAGCGCGTCGAAGCCGGCAAAATGACGGCCTGCGCAGAGATTTGCCCGACCGGCGCCACCAAGTTCGGGGATCGTGACCAACTCCTCGAAGAAGCGCGCACCCGCATCCGTGAGAATCCCGGCAAATACGTGAACAAAATTTATGGCGAGCACGAAGTCGGCGGCACCAGCGTCCTGCTGTTGTCATCGGTGCCGTTTGAGAACTTCGGCTATCGCACCGATCTCGTCACTGACCCGCTTCCGATGTATACCTTCCGCGTGCTGTCGCGCATTCCTGATTTTCTGGGAGTGGCAGGGGCCCTGCTCGGCGGAACCTGGTGGATCACGCACCGGCGTGAGGAAGTGGCGGCGGCGGAAGGGGACCACAACAACGGCAAAAAGAATGGAGGCGGACAATGAAAATCAAGCTGACTTTCTGGAAGGTGATTTTCCTGGTATTGATGGTCATTGGCGCCTATGGCGGCTACGTCCGGTTCCGCTATGGCTTGGGCCCCTCCACCCATCTGAGCGATCAGTTTCCCTGGGGGCTATGGGTTGGATTTGATGTATTGTGCGGCGTGATGCTGGCGGCCGGCGGATTCACCCTGACCGCGGCCGTTCACATTCTGAACATCAAGCGGCTGCACCCCATTGTGCGGCCCACCATCTTGACGGCGTTTCTCGGCTACGTGCTGGTTTCCGTCGCGCTTCTATTCGATCTGGGGCGCCCCTATAACATCTGGCACCCGCTGATCATGCGCAACCCGCACTCGGTCATGTTCGAAGTGGCATATTGCGTAATGCTGTATACCACGGTGCTGTCGCTGGAGTTTTCCCCGATTGTGCTGGAGCGCTTCAATCTTCAAAAGCCGTTGAAGATCATCCGTGGCGTATTGATACCGCTGGTAATTCTTGGCGTGCTGCTTTCCACCCTGCACCAGAGCTCGCTGGGTACGGTCTATCTGATCATGCCGAACAAGCTACATCCGTTCTGGTACAGCCCCCTGCTTCCCGTATTCTTTTTCCTCTCGGCGGTTTGCGTGGGCCTGGCCATGACGATCTTCGAGTCGTCCATGAGCGCGAAGTACTTCCACAAGCAACTGGAGTTGCCGATCCTGCAGGAATTGGGCCGGGTGCTCATGGTGGCATGGGCGGTGTACGCAGTCCTTAGGTGTGAGGACCTGTTACATCGTGGAATGTTGCGTCAGATCATCGATCCCGGAACGCACGCTTATGAGCGCAACATGTTTCTGCTGGAAATCAGCCTGGCGCTGATTGCGCCGCTCATCATGCTCAGCTTTAAGAAGGTACGAATGAGCGCCGGTGGGCTCTACCTCTCGGCTATTCTGGTGCTCCTGGGGTTTGTGACCAATCGCCTGAACGTCAGCATCTCCGGTATGGAGAGCCAGGCTGGCGTGCGCTATGTGCCAAGGTGGACGGAAGCGGGAGTCACTGCGGCCATTATCGCGGCGGGTTTTGCCATCTTTGGCTTGGCGGCCAAGTACCTGCCCATTTTTGAAGACGAACATTCCGCTGCCAAGTCAGAGGCCAGGGAAACGGCGTTATCCGCCGCTATTGCGGTAAGCCATGCTGGGGCAGACTAAAGCCGCCGGTGGCGGAAACAGGGAACCACCGGAACCGGGTGCTTACCCGGCGCGTTTCATCCCACTCAGTCTCAAACTGATCGGTGCACTATTGGCCGCTCTGTTGCTCACCTTCGGGTTGCTCGGGTTTGTCAATGTCCGTCTGCATCGGCGGCACCTCGAACGCGCAACACTCGCAGCGGCGGAACGCATCAGCGACACCATCAAGCGCAGCGCCTCCTACCACATGTTGCGTAACGACCGCGACGCGGTATATCAGAGCATCCGCACGATTGGCGCAGAGCCCGGGATCGAAAAGATCCGCATCTTCGACAGCGGCGGTCATATCGGCTATTCTACCGATCCGGCAGAAATTAACCGCCAGGTGGACATGCGAGCCGAGGCCTGCTACGCCTGCCATTCCCAGGCAGAACCCTTGCGGATGCTAAACCGGCCGGATCGCTTCCGCATATACAAAGTTGACCACGAGCGTGTGTTGGGAGTAATCAACCCCATCGAGAACCAGCCAGCATGTTCAAACGCAGATTGCCATGCGCATCCCGCGTCGCAGAAAATCCTGGGCGTGCTCGACACCAACCTGTCGCTACGCCAGACCGACGCCGATTTGCGGGAGAGCACGCTGCAAATGATCGCCTACACCGTGGTTTTCATGATCGGCTTTGCCGTCCTGAGCTGGTTGCTGGTATGGCGGGTGGTACACAAACCGGTCAAAGCCCTGACCAGGGGAACGGAGCGACTGATGAAGGGCGAGCTGGGATACCAGATCCCGCTGACCTCCGACGATGAGGTGGGTGAACTGGCGAACTCGTTCAATCAGATGAGCCTCCGATTGCGCGAGGCCAATGAAGAAGTCACCGCCTGGGCGCGCACCCTGGAAGAGCGCGTCGAAGAAAAAGTCGTCGAGCTGAACCAGGCAAATGAGCAGATGCTGCATGTGGAGAAAATGGCGTCCATAGGCAAGCTGGCCGCAGTGGTGGCGCACGAGGTCAACAATCCGCTCTCGGGCATTCTCACCTACGCCAGATTGCTGACTAAACGAATCGACCGCGGAGAGTTGGTGGAGAATTGCGATCCGCAGAAGCGGGGCGATACGCGCCAGTGTTTGGAACTGATTGCATCGGAAAGCCGCCGCTGCGGGGACCTGGTGCGGGATCTGCTGACCTTCTCGCGCAGCCGGCCCATGAACCTGGCTTGGGCCGACCTGAACCCAATTGCGGAACGCTGCGTACGGATCGTGCAGCACCAGCTTGAGATGAACAACATCCAGTGGCAGGTGGAACTGGAGCCGGAGTTGCCGCTCGTGCACTGCGATGCCGCTCAGATTGAGCAGGTTTTGCTGGCTCTGATCATGAACGCCATCGACGCTATGCCGCGCGGCGGAAACCTCTACATGCGCACGCGCGCGTTGCTGGCCAGCCGATCGGTTGAATTGCAGGTGCGCGACGACGGAAGCGGCATTGCTCCAGATTTGCTTCCCAAACTATTTGAGCCTTTCAATACCACCAAGGAAGCCGGCAGGGGGGTGGGTTTGGGACTGGCGATCAGCAAGGGCATTATCGAACGCCATCTGGGTGAAATTGCCGTGGACTCGCAGGCCGGCCGGGGCACCTGTTTTCACATTTTTCTGCCCTTGGATGCCGCCCACGCGGGTAGATCACCAAAGCACGAAGCTGCGGTTGGAACATAGCAATTTGTAATTGGCAATTAGTGATTTGTAATTTGCGAAATCGGGCTATCGACGGCCTCGGGGCTGGTCCTTAGATTTCAAATTACCAATTACAAGTTGCAATTCAAGGAGGTTACGGTGGCTGCCAAAGGAAAAATGCTCATCGTGGATGATGAACTGAGCGTGCGCGATTCTCTGGCCAAATGGTTTCGCGAGGAAGGCTATGAAACCGGCACGGCTGAGAATGGCAGCGAGGCGCTTACTCGCATGGCCGAGCAGAAGTGGGACCTGGCATTGCTTGATATCAAGATGCGCGGCAGCGACGGCATCGAGTTGCAGGGCAAGTTGCACACCATTGATCCGGAACTGATCACCATCATCATGACCGGATATGCCTCGGTGGACACCGCAGTGCAGGCGATGAAGAACGGCGCCTACGACTACCTGACCAAACCGCTGGATCCGGATGAGGTGGCGCACAAGATCAAAAAGGCGCTGGCGGAGCGCGCGACCCGGAACGAAGTGGAACGGCTGAAAGAGATGACCGAGGTGGCGCACCCGCCCGACCTGATCGGGCAAAGCGCCGCGATGCAAAAAGTGTTCGCCGCCATCGAAACCGTAGGTCCGACGGAGGCCACTGTGCTCGTCACCGGAGAAAGCGGGACTGGAAAGGAGTTGGTTTGTCGCGCCATCCACGCGGCAAGCACCCGCCGGTATCATCCCCTGGTCGTCCTTCATTGCGGAGCGCTGACTGAGACTCTGCTGGAAAGCGAGTTGTTCGGCCATGAAAAAGGCGCGTTCACCGGCGCACAGTATCGCAAGAAGGGGAAATTTGAGATTGCCGAGGGTGGCACGGTTTTCCTGGATGAGATCGGCGACATCAGCCTCAAGACCCAAACGGATCTGCTGCGAGTCCTCCAGGAGCACGAAATCGTCCGCGTAGGCGGGAACCAGTCGATTCACGTGGATTTCCGCTGTGTCGCGGCCACCAATAAGAACCTCGAGCAGCTCATTGAGGAAGGCAAGTTCCGTCCGGACCTGTTCTATCGCCTGAACGTATTTGCCATCGAACTGCCGGCTTTACGCGACCGCAAGGACGACATCCCGCCGCTGGTAGATCACTTCATCCGCAAATTCTCCAAGGAGATGAATAAGAAGATCGTACGGATATCGCCGGCGGCGATGAACGCGTTGCAGGCGTATCCGTGGCCGGGCAATATTCGCGAGCTGGAAAACGCGGTTGAGCGCGCCATGGTGGTGGCCGAAGAGCCGGAGCTGCGCGAAGGGGACTTCATCCTGAAGACGCGCAACGGCAACAGCCTGCCGGATGCCCGGGCGCTGGAGGATGTTGAGAAGAAGCACATCCTGCGCGTGCTCGACGAGTGCGGCGGCAATCAAACCAAGGCTGCTGATGTGCTCGCCATCGACCGGGTGACGCTCCACAATAAGCTGAAAAAATACGGATGGAGCAAGGCGGGAGCCTGAGCAGGAGCGATCAGCATTCAGCACTCAGCAGTCAGCCAGAACAAGGACTCGGCGACGTGGATCGCGACTTGCTCGAAGACTTGCGCGCGCGCATTGGCCAGGTTTTCCTGCTGACGTTCGAAGTGGTGAAACCCGCGCTTGCAGTGGACTTCGCCTACCACCCGGAACGCCGCCAATATCATTCGTCCGAAATCCTGGCCCGGATGATGCCCCTGGTTGGCCCGAAATGCTGGCGGCTGCTCGGCGTGACCGGGCTGGATCTGTATATCCCGATTCTTACCTACGTCTTCGGTGAGGCGCAGCTTACCGGGCGTTGTGCGCTGGTTTCGACGCACCGTTTGCACCAGGAATTTTACGGCTTGCCCCCGGATCGGGAACTCCTGCACCAACGGCTCCTTAAGGAAGCAGTGCACGAGCTTGGCCACACCCTGGAACTCACACACTGCGACGACTACGACTGCGTCATGTCCTCTTCCCATTCCGTGGAATGGATTGATTTGAAGGGTCAGCACCTTTGCAGCGCCTGCCATGCCCGGGCGAAGACGGGCGGCTAGAATCCGGAACACAGTAGAAAAAAGTCAGGAGAAAGAAGTCAGTAGACAGTAGTCAGGAGACAGAAATCAGGAGAGGGAAGCCCGTGGCCGCAGAATGTTTTTGATCGCGCACGAGACTGGGTCCCAGGTCGGCTTCCAAACTACTGCTGAACCACGACGATTTTTTCTTCTTTTCTCCTGACTTCTGTCTCCTTACTCCTTACTCCTTTCTCCTATTGAATTCTTTATCACTGCCGTTGCAATTCGCAACAGTCCACAGATTGGCTGTAAGTGCTTGATTATGCTGGCGACCGAGCGGATGGGCTGCTCAATTCCGAGAATGAGCCGTTTGCGTCGTTGTTTAATTCATCAGCAGTCGGTTGTAAGGAATTTCAGCACCTGGGATCGCGCGCATTCGTAACCTGCTGCGCCCTCATCGACTTGCAGCGAAATCGCTGTGCAAGAGCAATGCCATGGTCTATGGCACAGGGATTGCACTATGAAAGGTCGGCACGCGAGTTCAGAAACAACGCCGTGCCGAAAGAAAATTTCTCTGGAGGCGGCATCATGA
>JBEKOS010000142.1:0-16560 GCA_049521535.1 Terriglobales bacterium
CTGACTGATTTCATCCTGAATGGCGAAAACGTCTGACAGGTTGCGGTCGAAGCGCTCTGACCATAGGTGGGCGCCATCGCCGGCATGGATGAGTTGCGCCGTCACCCGAATGCGCTCCCCGGCCCGCCTCACACTGCCCTCAAGCACATGCGTGACGCCGAGCGCATCGGCAATTCCCCGAATGTCCTGTTCCTTGCCCCGGAAAGCAAACGCCGACGTGCGTGCAATCACCTTCAGTCCGGGAATATGCGCCAGCAGGTTAATGATCTCCTCCGTCAGGCCGTCGGAGAAGTATTCCTGGTCTTTATCCGCGCTCAGGTTGGCGAAAGGCAGCACGGCTATGGACGGCGTGGAGGACAAGGTGATGGAGCTGGTATTGCCCGCAGCCCTCGATGCGGGCTTGGTGGGCGCCGATGAGGGCTCATCCGCAACCTCCAACCCCGCCTTGCGGAGGCCGTCCATCACGTGCTCGACGAGTTCGGGAGCGAGCCATTTTTCCTTATGGGCGCGCGCCCATTGGGCGAAGTTGGGCGCTAACGTAAGCAGCTCACGGAGCGACTGGCTCGCCGCGTCGTGTTCCCCGAGCTGGCCATACGCGGCAGCCATAACCTCGTGGGTGCCGAAATAGCCGGGCAGATTGAATTTAAGCCCGACGGCCAGCGCGCCGCGATAGTCGCCTTTACGGTACGCGTTGTAAAAGAGGGGAAACCAGTACCATCCGGGATGGCGTGGATTCAGTTGTGCGGCCCTCTCTACCAGGACGCAGCCGCGTTCCCAGTCGCCCGAGAAGGCCAACATCGAGCCCAAAAGGGCAAGGCTGGACCCACTCATGGGATTGAGAGAGATGGCCCGCTCGGTCGCGGTTCGGAACGCCGCAAATTCCTTGCGGAAGAACAAGACCCTTGCCAGGGCCAGTTGCGCAGCGGGATTCGAAGGCTCCATATCCGCGGCTCGCCGTGCGGCCTGGAGCGCGCGCCCGAGAGGATCGGGTTGGGGATTGAATTCGTGGGCGTGCTCGTCACCGTACAACAACGACAATATGGCCCAGCCGTCCGCATATCTCGGCGACTGTTGAACAGCCCGCTCCGCGCATGCCCTGGCCAGGGCGTGCTCTTCTGGAGTTACCCGGTAGCCGTAACTCATGGTGCGCAGGCATGCCTCATACGGGCTCAACTGATCGAGACTCTTGCTGCGGATTGTCTCGCTCATGCTGTAGGGCAAAACACCATACCCGTCGGCGACGGTTGAGACGATGCGGGGGACGAGGTCATCCTGGATCGCGAAGATGTCCTCCGGGCTGAATACACGTTCATAGCTCTCGGCCCATAGATGAGCCCCCGACACGGCATCCACAAGCTGCACTGCGAGGCGTAGCTTTGTTCCTGCCTGGCGCAGGCTTCCTGCCATCACGTAGCGGGCGCCCAGTTCCTTGCCGGCGGAACGTACGTCAGCGGCCTCGGTGGCAAAGCGCGAGCTGGAGCTGCGCGCGATCACCCGCAAGTAGGAGAATCGCGACAAACCGGTTACGACGTCTTCCGAGAGTCCGTCCGCTAAGGCGGTGAGGTCAGCGTTGCTGCCGCTGTATCGGAACGGAAGCACTGCAACCCAGAATCCTTCGTCGGCGCGAACCGCTCCGGAATCTTTCGCCGCTGCAGTACTAGACGTCGACACGGTTGCCGGAGTCAACTTCTGCGATGTCTGTCGCGCCAGATCCCGGAACTCGTTGCTGACATCGCGCGCCGTCTGCACGCGGTGCCGCGGGTCCTTCTCCAGGCAGCGCCGGATGATGCGGGCGAGGTCGCCGGGCAGATCGGGGCGGACGTCGGTAACCGGCGGCGGCGCATCCCGCAGAATTGCCGACACCAACTCTGCCGAAGAAGTCCCATCGAATGGCCGTTGCCCCGTTGCCATCTCGTGGAGCAGAACGCCCAGGGAGAAAATGTCGGTGCGATGGTCGAGCGGTCGTCCCGAGGTTTGTTCGGGAGACATGTAGGCCGGTGTTCCCATCACCACGCCCACTTCCGTGCGGCTGGCCGAGGTCATGGTGGCGTCGCCCGAGCTGGCCGTGCGGACATCCTTGGCCAATCCAAAGTCCAGCACCTTGACCCGGCCTTCGCTCGTGACCATGACATTGGCGGGCTTCAGATCGCGATGAACGATGCCTTTCTCGTGCGCCGCCGCCAGCGCGTCGCCCAGCGCGCCGGCAATCTCGACGATCTGTTCAAACGGAAGCCCGCCTTTGGGGATCACGCAGTCGAGCGGCTGACCTCCGACCAGTTGCATCGTCAGAAAGTGGATGCCGCCGGACTCCTCCACCGAGTAGATGGTGACAATGTTCGGGTGGTCGAGCTGCGCCAGGGCCTTCGCTTCCCGGCGAAATCGAGCCAAGCGGTCCTGGTCGTGCGCCATCTCGGCGGGTAGCACTTTTAGGGCTACGTCGCGGCCGAGTTTAGTATCGGTGGCGCGATATACCTCGCCCATGCCGCCCGCCCCCAGCGGGACTTGGATGTCATACGCGCCGAGTTTGGTGCCGGGAACGAAGGCCATGAGTAGCAGTGATTATAACGGCGGTGGCGCTTGCGCAGGATTCTCATTCTTCAGTCGGGCGATCAATTCGGTTGCTTCAGTATTGGCTCTCGGTCTGAGAGTAAAGCGCCCAAGCGCATGCCAAATCCTGGACGACGTGGCCGAGGGACTTGTAGACGGTGATCTCGTCAGCCGAGCGACGCCCTTCGATTTCACCTGCCAGCACCTGCCCAATCTCAGCGACGATGTGTTCATCGGCGACCAGGCCCGCCGCTTTGGCCCGAAGAAACTCCGCACCCTGGCTTAGGACGCCCTCACGGCTGTCGGCAATGAAGCGCGAGCGGACAACCAGGTCGATGTCTACCTCCGATGGCCCCGCATAACCCGAGCCGACCAGATTAAGGTGTGTGCCTGGCCGCACCCATTCGCCCTTTAAGATAGGATCGGCCGCCGAGGTAAGGGTACAGATTATGTCGGCCTCGGCGGCCGCTTCTTGAACTTCACTCGCGGTGGCAACCGGCGCTTCGAACTCCGCCTGCATTCGCTCCGCGAATGCCTTGCATCGCTCAGGCGAGCGTCCCCATACGACGATGGAATCAAGATCGCGCACCTTGCTGATCGCGCGCGCATGGGTCGCGGCTTGCTCACCATAGCCCAGCAGGGCCAGGCGGCGCGCGTCCTCGCGCGCCAATGCGTCGGTGGCGACGGCGCTGGCCGAGGCGGTGCGAATGGCAGTGATCTCGCCGGCATCAGCCACGCAGACCGGCGCTCCGCTTTCGGGATCGAACAGGACGACAAGGCCCTGGTGTGACGGCAGTCCGCGGGCGAAATTCTCCTGGTATACGCTGATCAACTTTGCGCCAAACGTGGCATGCGCCCCCATTGCACCAGGCATCACGCCGAAGATTCGCCCCTCCGACAGCGGGATGATCGAGCGCAGAAGCTGCTTCGTCTCTCCCTTCGAGAAGGCTATCATCGCCCGGCGCACGATCGGAATGCACACCTCGTAGGTAAGCCGCCGGGCAACCTCTTCACGGTCTATGAATCGCATTCGAGGCTTCCTCTGGTTGTGAGCAAAGCGTCTCAGGTGCTCGTTCGGGCAAACGGAGAATCGTAGGTCTATGAAAACTATTTCCAATCGTTCGGCGTCAATTGCCGAGCCCCTGCCAGAGTGCGAAGATCTCTGCGCCAAAGCTGGCGAGCATCCGCGATGCCTCCGGCCCGGGATCTCCATAGACCTCGAAGCGGCTTAGGCTCGATGCCTCGAGGAGCTTCGGCACCCACTGCTGTACTACCGGGCCCGTCAGGTGGGCCAACACAGCATTCGCATCGGCGTAGGTTTCCAGGATGCGGCATCGCCTGCGATCACTGCTTAAATACGAGTCGTAGCCGAGGGCACCCGCTTCCTTCCGGGTTGCGGAAATCATCGTATGCATACAGCCTTGAAAGTCATCAAACTTGCCTTCGTTGATCGTGAGATCGACGGCGAAGCGCACAGCCTGCTGGTTCATGCTCAATTTCTCCTTTGCTTGGCAACCCGAATGATTGTACTATCCGGTGGCTTTTCGAAGCTGTGGTTCGCTCTATCAGTTCCTGTTCGCATGAACTTCATTAGACTCTGCGCGCAGTTTGCCACCGGCAGCATCGGCGAAGCTGCTTGCCAATTGCTGCGAGGCTATAATTGCCAGAAGTCCACCGAGGAAGAACGCGGTTGGCAAATCTTGAGGAGCTCATATGGATAAGAAGAAAAAATTCGCCCATCCCGCCTGTAGCTGTATTCCCGAGGATGGGAAAGAATACTGCAGCACTAGCTGTTCCGATGCCGGTAAATTCACAGAGCTCGCGTGTCAATGCGCGCACCCGGAGTGCCAGGGCGAAGCGCTCGGCGCACCGTAGTCTTCCGAAAGTGGGACTAGGCGGGTCGGTAGCGCGCCGCGAGGAGGCCTGTGGCCGCGCTCATGTCGAGGTCGGCGACGAGCAGTCCTTCTTTGCCGTATGGCTGGTAACTGAGCAGCGTCCCATCCGGGCGCGCCACCGCCGAAGTGGTCGGTGAACCGACGCTGGCATAGTTTACGGTTGCGAAATAGCAAGTGTTTTCAGCAGCACGGCATAACACTGCTTTCTCATGAAATGAGTTCGCGGGGTCGGCGAAGCTGGAAGGCATGTAACTGCCGGGCTCAGCCTCGTGAAAATGAGGGTGGAACACGATCTGCGCGCCGTGCCGGACGGCCCAGCGCACCGTTTCGGGATAGCGCCAACCCTCATGGCAAATCGTGACGCCAAATGTCACCGGACCAGCGCGGAATACCCGCCTGCCGGAACCCGGAGAATATAGACCTTCCTCTGAGGGATCCAATTGGACCTTGTCTTGGAAGCCGGCGAGCGTGCCGTCTCGATTGATGACCAGTGCCGCAGCTAACAGCGCACCATCCAAAATGCGTTCAGTGCCGAGGACAACCGCGAGGTTTGCCTTCGCGGCGGCCGCGGCGATGGTGGACCAGGCGCGTTCGAGAAATGCAGGATCCGGAGGCGGCGCTGGTTTGTCCCGTTTTCGGTACCCGGGAACGAAGCATTCCGGAAAACAGATAATGTCGGCACACTCGACGGACGCGTGTGCGACAGCTTGTTCCGCTAACCTGACCGAGTGTTCGGGAGTCGCCGGAAACCGAACATTGGCGAGTGCAATGCGATAGCTGTCCATTTGGTCATCTCGATCTTAGCTTAAGCTTTCAAGAGCCTAGCCTTGTTCGCGGTTTGGCGATCACAATTTCGTTCGGTCCCGAGTCGCGAGCCACACTGTTGAAGTCATCGACCTTCGGAAGCCATGCGGGCAGCACTTTGTTTGGCAAGAGTACTTCGCGACTAAACCCGCTTAGGAGGCATGCGAGGACTTAGCTGACTCGCTAATCTTTGCCTACAAACACGCGCTGCATGTTCAGGTTAAGCTCGCTGGCCGGCGGCAAAATCCCGGATATCTGGGGTGCGGCCTCGATGTTGGCGGAAACATATCCAGTTTCACCTTTGGAGGAGGTAACGGCGCCGCAAAATGCGGGATCCGCCGTGGTAATGGTTCCTCCATAATTGTCCGTGTCCACCGGATAGGTTTGATTAACAATCTGGTTGTAGCTGGTATCGAGCACAGTAACCTGAAAACTGCACGAGGTCTTGTTACCTGTGGGAACAATCTCGAAGTAGTACTCCTGGTTGGGGTTCACTCCGGCTAGTTGTATTTGGGCTTGCACACCCGACGGTTGATTTTCATGGGTCCCCCAATAGACCCAAATCGAGCTATTACTGCCGGCAAGGAAAAACCCGTATTCCCTGGCGGTGCTTCCCTTCGTTCCTCCGTAACAGACATCCTCGTTGAAAAACACTGCCTCAAACAAATTCTGGTCGGGCTGATAGTTCAGGGGCACGCCGCCAGCCGGGGCATTGAACGTTCCCAGAAACCCAACTCCGATGATGCCTGTTCCCTGACCGCTCTCGATGAATGACACTGGAAACCCAACGGCGCCGCAGCTATCGCTTCCGGCCTGATTGTTCATCCCGGTTAATGCAGGCACAGCTAGGAACAGACTGTAACCAATTCCTGCCAGGTCAATGCCACTCACAGCCTTGGGCTGCGGTTGCGGCCCGATTTGCCAAAAGGTCCCGCTGGCGATGTTTGAATGCTTCAGCTCATTCAGAATATCCGTCCAGATAACATTCTGTGCGCGGGCGGCAATCGCCGTGAACAGCAGTGGAATTAGCGTTGCCAAGAATACGGCCTTATGGAGTTTCATAGTCATTTGAGAATCACGACCCCTTTGGACTTTGCAGTTTCCAGAAACAATTGCCGTTTCGGCATTGTCGCACGAAACCGCCGTTTGGGTCCCGCGCAATTGCAAGAATTCTCAATGAAGGTCAATGCCTGATACCTGCGACATTGCCGGGGAACCTGCCTCTTTCAAAACCGGCCGAAGGACAGTCAGCCAGGCCTTCGAAAATAAAATGCAACGATTCGGGCTCTTGCCGCACTATCTATTAAGCAACTTTGGAGGCGCTTTCCGTGGAACCGCTGAGAAATGAGGAGTTCGAGCCCGCAGAGAACCGTTCCATAAAACGAGCCGGAGTGACCTCTTCAGCGCGCAGGAAAAAGCCGTTGGCACCGCACGATAGCGCCCGTATGAACGGCACAAGAAGCATGGTTCGCCCCGAAGTTATCCCTGCTGTTGTAGTGCCGATTAGAGATGCGTCGGCTAATGAGCGATTGCCACAGGAAAAGCTCGTACCGTTTCCAGTTTCCGAAGAAAAAGACGTTATCGCCGATTGCCGAACCGATCTGGTGCCTCTGGCGGCGCCAGGCGTTCTAAACCGGGGTGGACGGTGCGAATTGGGCACAATACCTGCTCCAGTTGGCATGGTTGACGCTCAATTTGCCCACATCCAGGTGGAAGCAGCGGAAATTGCCGCTGCGAATCCTCCAGTCGGGATCACAGACCGGCGGTCGGGAGGGTGTCACCCCTTGCTGTTGCGCTTTGGAGAGGAAGACCAACCCAAGCTCGATGCCTGGGGCCGCCTCCTGGCGGCCGAGATGGACCAATTGCAGTCGGAGCAGGCCGGCCGTTTCGCAGAATTGCGCCCGAGACTGCGGGATTTCATTGCCCATGACCTGAAAGCAAAGCTGGCAGGCATCGGCAATCGTCTCGCTTTACGTCAACCAGGACTACGGTACAAACTGGCTGCGGGTGTGACGCTTGGGTTGCTGCTTTGGGGTTTGAGCTGGTGGGAGAAAATAGTTCATTGAGCATTCCATATGCGGCTGTTGTGCTTGCGCAATGTGAGAAAGCAAGGACTCATTGCCACGCGGACAGCATCAGCCAATCAGCATCGGCAGCACATCACCAGCTTTGCCCAGGTAGGTTTTCATGAATAAGGTCGCGTTCGCGGGCGGTTCCGGGCCGACGTATAGAGTATGCGCGTGGCCGGCAGCGTGCTTCGCAAAGCTTGCGGCGGGCTCGACGACCCCTGACGTACCTACCGCCAGAAAAATGGTGCATCGGGCCAGTGCGCCGTAGATTCGGTCCAGTTCGAACGGCACCTCGGGCGCCGGCAGGTGTCGCACCGGCTCTTGAAAAGCTCTCCGTGCATGTGGACCACATTCCGTGAGCCCGCTTGTTCCTGGAGATTGTCGACATTCTGGGTGCAGGCAAAGAGCCGATCCTGCAGCATGCATTCAAGTTTCGCCAGCGCGAGATGCGCCGGGTTTGGCTTGGCCGCGCCGGCGACCCGCCGGCGCATAGAGTAAAACTCCCAAACCAACCCGGGATCGCGACGCCAAGCAGTTGGCGAGGCAACCTCTTCTATCCGGTAATTCCGCCACAGACCGCGAGCGCCGCGGAAGGTCGGAATACCGCTTTCCGCGCTCAAGCCGGCCCCGGCTAGAATGAACAGTCGATCAGTAGGTGTTATGGTCAGCATGAAGTTGGCGGCGCCGGGTTGTCGCCCATCGTGCGGTAGAAACGGACCCACACTGCGCTACGAGCCAGCCGTTTTGGAAGCCGTTAGGGTTATTCCTGGCCGCCGTGCTGGCGCAGCAATGCCGCGACGGCCTTGTTTCCCTGAGACATTGCTATTGCCAGAGCGGTGTCGCCGTCGCTGGTTTTGGCATTGACCTCGGCTCCGTGGGCCAATAGCACTTCGATCACATCCTCGTGGCCATGAAACGTCGCGCCATGGAGAGGCGTAAAGCCGTTGTTATCCTTCGCGTTTACCATGGCCCCGTGGATCAGAAGCAGTTCCGCCACTTCCTTGTAGCCATTAGACGCCGCCAAGTGCAAGGGCGTCCTGCCCTTGTTGTCTTTGACATTGACGTCAGCCTTGCCGGTTATCAGTAGAATCGCCACATCCGGATGGCCACTGTATGCCGCCCAATGCAGGGGCGTCTCGCCCTCGGTATCCTTGCTGGAAACCAGTTCAGGACTGTCTTTGAGCAACGCCTTCACTTTCTCCACGTCACCCACATTCGCCCAGTGATGGATTGCGCTACCAAAGGCGAGACTGTTCCAGGCCGGAAGGATCAGTGCGGCCAGCATGAATACAACAACGCGGGGAGTTCGTGGATGAGGGAGTCCGCCGGATGAATTCATCGTGGCTGATTATACTGCGCTATGGAGAAATCAACCGCCCAGGACGTTTTGCACCAAAGCGACTGCGGCATTCGAGTCGGCCACTTCGATGATCAATTCGTTATATCGCTCATCGTGCAAATCAATCACGACCGTATTCTCGGGATTGTGGACGTCCCAGAAGACCCGCTTGCCGTCCTGGTAAAACGTGCCGGCCGTAATCACGCCGGGGAGATTAGTTCCGGGGAAGCGTATCCCATGCCACCAGCCCCGCGCAATCGTCGCATCTGCCCGGATTCCGGCAATGTGTTTAAGTGGAATCTCCAATGAACTTTTGAAGGCCCAGAGTTTGTCAGTTCCACGAACGTGCAGGAGTAGCTTTCCTTCGGAGACGGATATATCTACCATTTTTATATCCCCTGATCTGCTTCCGGTTTCGAGCCAAAGGGCAACTATGATTCTAGCGTGGCGCCACGCGTAAGAAAGACATGCGTGGCGGCTCAACCTCGATATTGGCTGTCCCGTTGGTCCTTCTGGGATTACAATCACAGGTCATCCACTATCGTCTGGAAGATGCCGATGCGCGACACTGCCTACTTCCGTTCGGAATTGTTCGAGTTTCTACTCCAGCTCAAACGCCATAACAACCGCGAATGGTTCGCTAAAAACAAGACCCGCTATCAGCAGTTGATCGTGGAACCTGCCATGCTCTTCATTGGCGCCGCCGGGCCATACCTCGGCAAATTGAGTCCTCATTTTGTTGCCGATCCCCGGCCCAGCAGGGGTTCGTTGTTTCGCATTTATCGGGATACGCGATTCTCAAATGACAAACGGCCCTTCAAGACCCACGTTGGAATGCATTTTCGTCATGCGAAGGGAAAGGACGTTCATGCGCCGGGAGTTTATCTGCACTTCGAACCGGGGAATTGTTTCGTCGCCGCGGGCATATGGCATCCGGATACCCCATCCTTGACCAGGATCCGAACGGCGATCTGTTCCCGGCCCGGCGACTGGAAAAAGGCCAGTCGGAAGCTGGAATTGGAAGGTGACACTCTCAAACGGCCGCCTCGGGGCTTTGATCCTCAGCACCCGTTCATTGAAGACTTGAAGCGTAAGGACTTCATTGCTTCGGTGGAGCTTACTGAAGCGCAGGTGTGCAGCGCCAAGTTCATGCGGGATTTCTTTTCAGGATGTAAAACAATGACGCCACTGGTGAAGTTTACCGCCGAGGCGTTGGGATTGGAGTTTTGAGACCCGAATTTCCTCGACCTACCCAGCGTGCCTTGACATGGCCTTCCATTCAGAGCAGAATCCAAGAAAATCGATTCGCGATTGCCATGGTCGCCGCTCCGGCGCGAAGCGAAAGTTCATTCGTGCGAGACAGGAGCGGCTGAATCTGCAGCCTAAAGGAGCGGCGCATGCGCGGAATTTTGTCGCTGAGACCTGCTTGCCAGGCCGGTCAAGTTCTTCTAGTTGTCGCAATTTCGTGTTTACCGAGCCTTGCCGGAACCCAGCCAACCACGGTTTGCACGCCCCTGGCGGTGCCCCGTATCGCCGGCGCAATCAATGATGATGTGCGGGTCACTCTGGAGGGCAATCTACATCCATTCGCGCGGGCCCAATTCGACCAGGGCAGAGTGGACGACAACCTGCCGCTTGAACACATCATCATGATGCTCAAGCGATCTCCGGAACAGGAACTGGCACTGCAAACGCGCATCGACCAGATGCACAACCGCCATTCTCCCTTGTTTCACCAATGGCTTAGCGCCGAGCAAGTCGGCTCGTGCTATGGCGTGGCGGACCGGGACGTTGCCGCTTTAGGCGCCTGGCTCCAGGAACGCGGCTTCAAGGTGGACGCGATCCCGGCCAGCAGGATGCTTGTTATCTTCAGCGGGACCGCCGGACAGCTACGGGCGGCTTTCCATACCGAGATTCACAACCTGAACGTGCGCGGTGAAAAGCACATCGCCAACATGAGTGAGCCCCAGATACCGGCGGCCCTGGCGCCGGTGGTTGCGGGCTTCCACTCGCTCAACAACTTTATTGCGAAAGCGGGAGGGCGTTACGCGGGGCAGGTCAAGCGTGACGCCCAAAGCGGCAGGTTGGGAAAGATACCCGGTTCCGGGACCGTTGCGGACTTGAGCGATGACAATTACTACTACGTCGGCCCGCAGGATTTTTACACAATTTACAATGAAAACCCCCTGCTGAATGCCGGCATCGATGGCGCAGGCGTGAACATTGCAGTCGCCGAGCGAAGCGATGTCGACACCTCTGATGTGACCAATTTCCGGGCGCAATTCGATTTACCGGCGTATCCGCCGACGCCCAATGCAACGCAAGGCGGAGTCAATTACCTGTTTGGCATCAGCGGCTACTGCTCAGATCCCGGCACCACGACCGCTTCCGGCGATACCTTTGAGGCCAGCCTGGACGTGCAGTGGGCGGGCGCTGTGGCGCAAAAAGCCATTGTCAACTTTATCTCCTGCGCCAGCTCCAGCACCAGCGACGGCGTGGACCTTTCCGCAATGTACATCGTGAACAACATGGCTGGCACGGTCGCGGCTTTCAGCGACAGTTATATCGAAAGCGAATACTTCGGCGGCTCGAGCGGAGAGGCCTTTTACGTCACCTTGTGGGAACAGGCAGTCGCAGAGGGCCAGACGGTCTCGGTTTGCGCCGGCGACGAAGGATCGCTGGTTTCCGATTACGGCGGCGAATATGGCACCTACAATCTTGCGGTCAACGAAATCTCGGATACCATCTACAACATTGCCGCCGGGGGCACAGACTTTAGCGACTCTTACCAAACCGATTATTTTTCCAGGGCTCCCGCCAGCACCTGGTGGAGCGGCAACGACACGTCGCCGTATGAATCGGCGCTTTCGTACGTACCGGAGATGACCTGGGGCGGCAAGTGCTCCAGCGACATGTACGTTTCCTACCTGCACAATTCCGGTCGGACCGATTACGGCACCACCTACACACCTGAGGCAGTCTGCAATTATTCCTACACCAACCGCGACGCGAACATCGTACAAATCGTCGGCGGCAGCGGCGGGGTAAGCGCATACAACAGCCTGCCAACCTGGCAAAGCGTGTATGGCATCGGCCTGAGCGGCAATGGCACGTCAACTGCGTTCCGCAATCAACCGGACTTTGCCATGTTTGCCTCCGAGGGGTGGTGGAATCACGCCCTTCTGGTTTGCGATTCCGACTTTAGTTCGAGCGTCACATGCGACTTCTCCTCAGGCTCGGAGTTCCTTGCCGGCGGAGGCACATCGTTTGTCGCACCGCAAATTGCCGGCATGATGGCCTTGATCGTGCAGTCCACTGGCGCTTTCCAGGGCGCCGCCAACTATACCATCTATAATCTCGCAGCCCAGGAATACGGTATGCCAGGTAGCCCCAACACCGCTAATCTGGCGAGTTGCAGCGGTTCCGGATTGGGCGCCAAGGTGGGCGCAACCTGTATTTTTCGGGACATCGCCGGCGACACGCCAAACCCCGCGGGTGGAACCATCGCCAGCGATATCGCCCAGCCGTGCCTGTGGACTTCCACGTATACGAACTGCTTCGAAAGCACGAGCGGCGACGCGCTTGGCCTGAGTTCGGTTTCCCATTCGGCTTTCGTGGACGCCTACCAGGTGAGCCAGGGCTATGACTTAGCCACTGGTTTAGGCAGCGTGAATCTGGCGAACCTGGTGAACAATTGGAACCATGTTTCACCGCCGTTTGTCAGTACAACCGCAGTGCACGCCAATCCAGGCAGCGTCACTTCGACGGGCACCACGACCCTGAGCGCCGTCGTGACCGCGACCGGCCGCGGCGGTATCGCACCGCCGATTGGAACCGTGAGCTTCTACGCGGGATCCTCCTGCAGTGGCACTCTACTGGGTACTTCAGCGCTGGTTCCCGCGTCCGGCTGCACCACAAGCTGCAATGCCACAGCATCCCTGGCCGGGGTTACTGCAGCTCAGCTTGGCGGAAAGGGAACCCGGACTGTGACCGGATGTTTCGGCGGGGATGGAGCCAACGACGCCCCTTCAAGCGGCAGCACTGCGGTCCTGGTTGGTGTCACCACTACAATAGTGACTTCCAGCCTCAATCCGTCCACATCTGGCCAGTCGGTAACTTTGACTGCCACCGTGGCGCCTGCGGGGCCGCCCGCTCCAACGGGTACCGTGGGATTCACGTCGCTTGGAACCGCTATCAGCGGCTGCTCGGCAGTAACCCTTACCTCGGGCACGGCCACCTGCACCACCTCCACTCTGCCGGTGGGAACCGATGCGATCGTAGCCACCTACTCCGGCGATTCCAACTACGCCGGCAGCAACGGGACATTCTCGCAATTGGTTAATCCGATTCCGACGCCAGTGCAGTTCTTTTCCGTCACGCCGTGCCGAATCGTCGATACTCGTGGCGCCACGGGTCCTTTCGGCGGGCCGGAACTTACGGCGGGTGAGACCCGCAGCTTTACCGTTCCCTCCGGCCCATGTGCCGGCATTCCCAGCACTGCCGTGGCCTATTCGTTGAACGTCACGATCGTTCCCCCGGCGCCCTCGGGATACCTGACGATCTGGCCGGCAGGGGAGGGGCAACCCTCGGTTTCCACCCTGAACTCGCTCGACGGCCGCGTCAAAGCCAACGCAGCGATCGTGCCGGCGGGAACCTCAGGGGCGGTGAGCGTGTATGTTAACAACGCGTCCAACGTGCTGTTGGACATCGACGGCTACTTTGCGGCCAGCAGCAGTTCCAGTCTGGAGTTCTACCCTCTGACGCCCTGCCGGGTGGCGGACACGCGCAAGGCCGACGGTCCGCTGGGAGGCCCGACGCTGGTCGCCAAGACAGAACGGGATTTCCCTATCTTGTCGAGCACCTGCTTGATTCCCACCACTGCGCAGGCCTATTCGCTGAACTTCACGGTGGTACCGCCGGCGACGGGCGACGCGCTGGAATATCTGACGGTGTGGCCGGAGGGAGAGGCGCAGCCGGTGGTCTCCACGCTGAACAATTTTACCGGGACGATCGTGGCCAATGCGGCGATCGTGCCGGCGGGAACCAACGGCGGAGTGGCGGTCTATCCCAGCGATGCCACCAACCTGGTGATTGACGTGAACGGCTACTTTGCGCCGATGGGGACGGGCGGGCTGCAGCTCTACACGATTACCCCTTGCCGCGTGCTGGACACGCGCAAGACTACGGGCGCTTTCACCGGGGAGCTTACCGTGGCGGTCGCCAGCAGCGCGTGTGGGCCGCCGGGCACAGCACAGGGCTATGTGTTCAATGCAACGGCGGTGCCATCGGGCGATCTCGGATACCTGACCTTGTGGCCGGACAGCGAAACCCAACCGGTGGTCTCAACGCTAAATGCGGAGGACGGGGCGATCACCTCGAACATGGCGATCGTGCCGAACAGTGACGGAAAAACGGATGCCTATGCCAGCGGCACCACGCAGTTGGTGTTGGATATTTCGGCGTACTTTGCACCGTAGACGGTGTCCCACGGTCTCAAGCTTGGAACCAAGTACTTACCTGCAGAAGTAAGCATCATATAGGGGTGTAGAACCGCTGATGCCGCCTTGTTCCTGTCTCCCACCGTGACAGGCCCGTCGGCTGGCGAGTTCCCGCTGTCCACCGCAGGCAACCAATGCCTAGCCTTGACTCGGTTTTGTTGCCCGCAAACAGGCCATCACTTCCCCAGTAAAATGTTCCCCAGCCAGGGAACCGGCAAAGCGCCCTGGTCGAGGGCACGGTCGTGGAACTCGGCGAGCGTGAAGTCCTTGCCCTTGGCCGCTTCGTAGGCGCGGCGCAAGCGCCACCATTCGCTGGTACCGACGTAATAGGTCGGCAACTGCGTGGAGCTAAGCTTGGCGCGCTGCAACTTCCCCTCGGCTTCGGCGCGCGTCTGGAAGGCGTCGTCCATCATGAACGCCATGGCTTGCTCGTCCGTCATATTCATGGTCTGCATGCGGACATCAAGGATGGTGTTGCCTACGGCGCGCAACCACACCTTCAGGTAGCTGATGCGGTAGCGCGGATCGTGGTCGGCGAAGCCCTGCTGCATCATCACCTGGGCGATGTACTCGGCCCAGCCTTCCACGTAGGCTCCGTTGCCAAAGAGCCCGCGGGCGAGGCGCCGGGTAACCGGTTGGATTTCGTTGGCGTGCTCAGCCTGCACGTAGTGGCCGGGCAGCGCCTCATGAATCGTGAGCCACTTCAGCACCCAGTTGTTGTACTCGCGCAGCTTCGACTCGGCTTTTTCTTCCGACATCTTCGGATCAATGGGTGTAACCCAGTACTGGGCTTCGGCGTTGGGATCAAGCGGCGGGGCCGAGTGGAATCCGGCCACCGAGTAGATGCCGCGCATAAAGGGCGGCGTGGGAATGACCTTTAAGTTGTCGCGGGATTTCAGCGAGACGATCTTCTTGTCAACGATGAACTGCCGGATGCCCGTCAAATCTTCCTTTACGGTCTGCATCAAGTCATCGCGCCTGGGGCGATCCTCGGAAATCTTCGAGAGCACCTCGCGGATGACCAGGTTTTCTCTTGCGTTTGGCTCGAGGCCGGCGTGGTCATCATGATCCGGAAAATACTGCTTGTGAAGAGGCAGGGCGATCTGGAACATTTCGGCGCGAGTTTTCTTGAATTCGCTTTCCGCATCGGCAAGCACCTGGTCGGGGGTGACCGGAGTCTCCATGACCAGGCGGAATTTCTCCGCGTAAAGCTCTTTACCCAGCCGCCAGGTGCGATCGGTCTTGCGCTTGGCCAGATCGTCCTGGAGCCAGCGGGAGAAATTCTTGAGCGCCGCGATAGCGTTGGGTGCGACCTGATCGAATTGCGCTTTCAATTTCGACCCGGCAGGAATGGCGGGGGCAATCGTGTTCTGGATCAGATCGACGTTGCCGTCATTTTCCTCGATTGCGACCTTGATGAAAATGGGGTCGGCATCGGCCAGTTGGCTGCGTGCCTGGTCGAGGAAGCGCGGAGTGGCGGCAATGCGGGAGAGAATGTCGCCGAGGCGGACATTCTCGGGCGCAAAGTCGTCCGTCAGCGGCTGAAAGAGCGCACCGCCCAAAAGCTCCACGTAGATAGTGGGGTTGTGTTTGTAATTCTGGATGCGGTCCAATTCCAGCAGGTTGAGGGCGATCTGGTCGTCGATAAGCTGCCAGTCGGCGGCGTCCTCGGCGCCGAGCGAGGCAAGCGGGGTCTCGGTGCGGAAACGCTCACGCCACAGCGTGTAGACGCGGTGCTGTTCCGCCATGCCGGCGGCGCTCACATCGTCCAGTAGGGCATCGAGTTCGATGGTCTTGCCGGTCTTGGGATCGACGTATTGGTGGTACCCGGCCTGAGAGGCGCTGGAGGGCGAAAGCACCAGCGTCTCGTGTATGAAGTCTTCACTGAGCTTGGCGAATTTGGCGTTGTCCCCGGCGGATCTATTGGAGGTTTGGGCCATTAGAACGCCTGAGATCAGAAGAATAGCTGCGACTCGCAAGGGTTGCATAATGCCTCGATTCTAGCAGGACGGCAGCAAACCAAAACGATGCCGGCATCGAGCGGCGCTGCCGGAATTCCACCGACATACAATCTTGACTTGGGCATTCACATAGTCGCAGGCAAGGAAGTGCGGTATGTCAGCGCCGATCGCGCGGCAGGCCTTGTTAGGAATGGTGGCAAAGCCGCGATCAGATTATCGAGTGCGGCGGACAATCAAGGCAAACGTCCCGCGGTTTCGCCCAATCGATTGACATTCCCTTCAAATCGTCCCGAAACTAAACCCGAAGGAATTGCGTGGGCCGGTCAACGATATGCTCTGGCTGGATCACCTGCGGATTAAGCCATTCGATGACGGCCGCATATCCCAAGCTCTCTTCATCGTCCGTCAAATAGTGCGTGACTACCGCCAGAACATGAAAGCCTTCCT